>NZ_JBQCWY010000034.1:0-16047 GCF_051956955.1 Neisseria sp. P0021.S005
TAACCCGTCTTTTGGAAGGCGTAGAAGGCGTGGAAAAAGCAGAAGTCAGCTTGGAAAACAAAAATGCAGTGATTACTTTTGATGAAAGCAAGACAGATACCGACGCGCTGATTGATGCCGTAGAAGACGGCGGCTACGATGTGGCTTTGTAACCGATAAGCGTATTTTGAAAAGGCCGTCTGAAACGCTTCAGACGGCCTTTGTCTCTTGATAACTTACTTTTTGCCATTATTTGGATTACACCGCCACACGGGTAAACAAAAGTTTTCGCGCATATCTGAAGCAAAGCGGCGGCAAGTGGCTGCCGTATTACAACGAGGCCTGTACCAAACCGTTAGCGGCCGACTAAGGCTACCTGAAACTTTTCAGGTAGACTGTTTCTATTCTGCCCAAGCCGCCTAACGCTCCTCCAGCCCGGCCAAAATCGCACAATCCGGGCAGTCGTCTCCCGCGCAGGCATCGTGCCAACGTTGCAGCTCGGCCACCATGCCCTGCAAGTGTTCGATTTTGGCTTCCAGCTCGGCGATGTGCCGCGCGGTGAGCGTTTTCACTTCGCGGCTGGTACGCTGCGGGTTGTGTTGCAGGCTCAAAAGCTGCCCGATCTGCGGCAGCGAAAAGCCCACTTCCCGCGCATGGCGGATAAAGCACAGCCGGACAAGGTCGGCCTGTCCGTAGCGGCGGTAGCCCGCTTCGCTGCGCGCGGCCGGGGCGATTAGGCCGTGCTTTTCGTAGTCGCGGATTTGTTTGGCGGAAAGGCCGCTCTCGGCCGCGGCCTGGCTGATGTTCATCATGATGCTTGACCTTTACTTCGGGTAAAGCTTTATAGTGGCGGCACTTAGCGGGAAAGCAAGAGCAGACCCATCATTTCAGGTTACCTGAAAGCTTTGGCTGCAACGGGCTTTAAAACCTCAGCCTCATTCCAACAGAAAGGAAACCCTATGCAAACCATCACATTAAACATCGAAGGCATGACCTGCGGCGGCTGCGTGAAAAGCGTTACCAGCATCCTCGAAGGCGTAAACGGCGTGGACAAGGCCGAAGTGAGCCTGGAAAACAAGAATGCCGTCGTGGAATTCGACCCCGCCCAAACCAACCCCGCCGCGCTGATAGAAGCGGTGGAAGACGGCGGCTTTGATGCGGCTTTGTAAATCGAATCGCAACAAATCGACTGCAACACCCCAAAGGCTACCTGAAAACCCTGCTCCGCTTTTTTCAGGTAGCCCAACCACATTCAGAAGGAAGAAACCATGCAACAAAAAGTCCGTTTTCAAATCGAAGGCATGACCTGTCAGGCCTGCGCTTCGCGTATTGAAAAAGTGTTGAACAAAAAAGATTTTGTCGAATCGGCAGGGGTGAACTTTGCCAGCGAGGAAGCGCAGGTTACGTTTGACGACAGCAAAACCTCCGCAGCCGACATCGCCAAAATCATTGAGAAAACCGGTTACGGCGCAAAGGAAAAAACGGAAGACGCGCTGCCGCAGCCCGAAGAAGCAGCGCATGTAAGCTGGAGGCTGTGGCTTTTGTTGGCCATCAATATTCCGTTCCTTATCGGCATGGCAGGGATGATGATCGGGCGGCACGATTGGATGATTCCGCCTGTATGGCAATTTGTGCTGGCAAGCGTGGTGCAGCTTTGGCTGGCGGTGCCGTTTTACAAAAGCGCGTGGGCAAGCATTAAGGGCGGGTTGGCGAATATGGACGTGCTGGTTACCATCGGCACGGTATCGATTTACCTGTATTCCGTTTATATGCTGTTTTTCAGCCCGCACGCGGCGCACGGCATGGCACACGTGTATTTTGAAGTAGGCGTGATGGTGATCGGTTTTGTGTCGCTGGGCAAATTTTTGGAACACCGCACCAAAAAATCTAGCCTCAACAGCTTGGGCTTGCTGCTCAAACTCACGCCGACCCAAGTCAACGTGCAACGCGATGGCGAATGGAAACAACTGCCCATCGACCAAGTGCAAATCGGCGACCTTATCCGCGCCAACCACGGCGAACGCATTGCCGCCGACGGCATCATCGAGAGCGGCAGCGGTTGGGCGGACGAGAGCCATCTTACCGGCGAATCCAACCCCGAAGAGAAAAAGGTGGGCGGCAAAGTGTTGGCAGGTGCGCTGATGACCGAAGGCAGCGTGGTATACCGCGCTACGCAGCTCGGCAGCCAAACCCTGCTCGGCGACATGATGAACGCGCTGTCCGAAGCGCAAGGCAGCAAGGCACCGATTGCACGCGTGGCAGACAAGGCGGCGGCGGTGTTCGTGCCTGCCGTCGTGGGCATCGCGCTTCTGACTTTTATCGCCACTTGGCTGGTGAAAGGCGATTGGACGGTGGCGCTGATGCACGCCGTTGCCGTTTTGGTGATTGCCTGCCCGTGCGCGCTCGGTCTGGCGACGCCCGCCGCGATTATGGTCGGCATGGGCAAGGCGGTGAAACACGGTATTTGGTTCAAAGACGCGGCGGCGATGGAAGAAGCTGCTCACGTCGATGCTGTCGTGTTGGACAAAACCGGCACGCTGACCGAAGGCAGGCCGCAGGTTGCCGCCGTTTATTGCGTTCCCGACAGCGGCTTTGACGAAGATGCTTTGTACCGAATCGCCGCCACCGTCGAACAAAACGCCGCTCATCCGCTCGCCCGAGCCATCGTTTCCGCCGCCCAAGCGCGCGGTTTGGAAATCCCCGCAGCACAAAACGCCCAAACCGTTGTTGGCGCAGGCATTACCGCCGAAGTGGAAGGCGTGGGTTTGGTGAAAGCAGGCAAAGCAGAATTTGCCGAACTGACCTTGCCGAAGTTTTCAGACGGCGTTTGGGACATTGCAAGCATTGTTGCAGTCTCGGTCGATAACAAACCCATCGGCGCATTCGCACTTGCAGACGCGTTGAAAGCCGATACCGCCGAAGCCATAGGCCGTCTGAAAAAACACAATATCGATGTCTATATTATGAGCGGCGACAACCAAGGCACGGTCGAATATGTCGCCAAACAACTGGGCATCGCACACGCCTTTGGTAATATGAGTCCGCGCGATAAAGCCGCCGAAGTGCAGAAACTCAAAGCCGCCGGCAAAACCGTGGCGATGGTCGGCGACGGCATCAACGACGCACCCGCGCTCGCCGCCGCCAACGTCAGCTTCGCCATGAAAGGCGGTGCGGACGTTGCCGAACACACCGCATCCGCCACACTGATGCAGCATTCGGTCAACCAGCTCGCCGATGCCCTGCTGGTGTCGCAGGCAACTTTGAAAAACATCAAGCAAAACCTGTTTTTCGCCTTCTTCTACAATATTTTGGGCATTCCGCTCGCCGCGCTCGGCTTTTTAAACCCCGTTATCGCAGGCGCGGCAATGGCGGCAAGCTCGGTTTCCGTGTTGAGCAATGCCTTGCGCCTGAAACGGGTGAACATTGAGTGATAATATAAAGGCCGTCTGAAGATTGTTTTTTCAGACGGCCTGTCATCAAATATTTTTGGAGAAATAATCAGATGAAAACACTTCGTTTATTGTTTGGTTTAGCATTGGTTGCCACTGCATTTAGCGTGCAGGCTGAGGATTACAGCGAGAAGCAGCACGATAAGCTGATACGGGAATGCAATCGGAACAATCTGGAGAGTTGCGTCACTGCGGCCATTTGGATGCGCGATTATCTTGAAGCGCCTGCTCATGCGTATCCGTTTCTGAAAAAAGCCTGCGATGGCGGTAATATGCGCGGCTGCAATGTTTTGGGTAATCTGTATCTTAATCCGTCCAGCGGTTTGGGCATGGATTATGCCGCAGCGGTCAAGCTCTACGAACGGGCTTGTAAAGGCGGTTATGAAAATGCCTGTACCAATCTTGAAGAAACTAAAACGGAGATGGCGCAAGGCACTACATCAGACCGCGACAGCCGTTTAAACCAACTGAGCGAATCTTGTGCTTTGGAAAACGAAGCTGCTTGTCAGGCGTTAATGATGGAAATGCAACGTTGAGCGTCACGCCGAGGCCGTTTGAAGACTGTTTTTTCAGACGGCCTTTAATCCATATTTTCTGATTTTGAGGCCCAAGCGGGAGTATGTTGTATGGACATGATGTTGTTTACCAATATTGTATTGATTGTTTTATGTATTTTTACCATGTTGCTGGTGTGGTCGCGCAACTGGAAACGCAAGCAGGCGTATTTTGAGAAAATCAAAAGCAATCCGGAAAACCTCAAATGGGTTGGGCAGAATCTGACTGGTCAGGAATGGAAGGATTTGAAAGCCGTGAGCGACCGTTTTGGGCTGCCCATGTTGCAGGCCAAGCAATTAATTGATTTTTATAAAAACAGTCAGCTCTAATTGATGATTTAACGATAGAACTTGACTGAAGTTAAGGCCGTCTGAAATAGCACTCTTATAATAATATAAGTGATATTTCAGACGGCCTTGCTGTTGATTCAAATAAAGGGAGGAGAACAAAAATGACCGTTTACTTAATCGGCGACTCCGTTCGGCTTGCTTCGGAGCCTTACACGCGCGCCGCTTTGCCTGAGGTGGATATTGTTTCTCCATCGGAAAACTGCCGTTCGTCGCATGATGTGTTAGAGCATATCAGGCAATGGACAGAGGGTGCGACTGTGGGAGACATTATCCACATCAATTGCGGTTTGCACGACATCCGCCATAATCAAGGCTGTAATGAGCCGGTGGCCGATATAAAAACCTATCGCAGCAACCTGATTCAAATTTTCGATTATCTGAAACAGACAGGGGCAAAAATTATTTGGGCGAGCAGTACGCCGTTTTTGGAAAGCGTACACAATATCGTCAAACCCTCGCGCCGCTATCTGGCCGACTTGAAGGCCTATAACCGTGTGGCGGAGGATTTGGCAAGGCAATATGGTTTTACCGTCAATGATTTATACAGTCTGATGTTTGAGCAGGATTTGACCGATGTGATGCTGTGCGATGGACTTCATTTCAATGAGTTCGGCAGCAAGATGATAGGCGAGGCAGTAGCCGAAGCGATATTGAAACAGTTGTGCTAACTTGACGTAATCCATTTTTATTATGTTTTTAATATTGAGACAGACTTTAAGTTGCAACCCAATATCTATTGGGGTATAGTGATTACTCTTATCAACATGAAACTAAGAAGGAATAAATGATGACTGGCAAATTAGATCAAATCAGCGGTGAAGTAAAAGAGAAAGCCGGCGAAGTTCTTGACGATTCCAAACTCAAAGCTGAAGGCGTAGTTCAACAAGGCGTCGGTAAGACAAAAGAAGTTGCTGCGGATGCTAAAGAAAAAGCAGAAAACTTTGCAGGTGAAGCCAAAGAAAAAGCGGCGCACTTCGCAGGCGAGGCTAAAGAAAAAGTAGAAAACTTTGCAGGTGAAGCTAAAGAAAAAGCAGCTCATTTAGCCGGTGAAGCCAAAGAGAAAGTAGCACACTTGGCTGAAGAAGCCAAAGAAAAAGCTGAAGGCTTGATTAATGATATTAAAAGCAAATTTTAATATTTAAAGAATAAAAGGCCGTCTGAAAGATTTTTCAGACGGCCTTTGTTTATGGTTTTAAAGTTTAGGCAAACTGTTTGCCAAATTCGATAAACTCGTCTTTTTTGGCTTTGGCTTTGCCGGAGTCGATGGCTTCTTGCGCGGCTTTGACACCGTCCGCCAGCGATGCGACCACATTTCCTGCGTAGAGCGCGGCGGCTGCATTGAGGACGACGATGTCGCGTGCGGCACCGACTTTGCCATCCAGCACTTCGTTCATTTTTTGCAGGGATTCTTGCGCGTTTTCGACTTTGATTTCGTCCAAATTGCGGCGGATTTCCATGCCGAAATCGGCCGGGCTGATATCGTATTCGGTGATTTTGCCGTCTTTCAGTTCGGCAACGCGGGTTTTGCCGGTCAGCGTGATTTCATCCAAACCGCCTTCGCCGCACACAACCAAAACATGCTTGGAACCAAGCTGTTGCAATACGCGGGAAAGAATGCCGCACAAGTCGATGTGGAACACGCCCAAGAGTTGGTTTGCCGCGCCGGCAGGATTGGTCAGCGGGCCCAAGATATTGAAGATGCTGCGGAAGCCGAGCGAACGGCGGACTGGGGCAACATAGCGCATAGCGCTGTGGTGGTTGGGCGCGAACATAAAGCCGATGCCGGTTTGCTGAATGCTTTGGGCAACCTGTTCGGGGTTGAGGTTGAGGTTGGCGCCCATTTGTTCCATGACATCGGCAGCGCCGCTGGATGAAGAAACGGAGCGGCCGCCGTGTTTGGCGACTTTCGCGCCTGCCGCAGCCGCGACAAACATGGAAGTCGTGGAAATATTGAAGGTTTTGGCACCGTCGCCGCCTGTGCCGACAATATCGACCAAGTCATCGGCGTTTTCTAGCGGCACTTTGGTGGCAAATTCGCGCATCACGCTGGCTGCAGCGGTAATCTCGGAAACGGTTTCAACTTTAATCCGCAGGCCGGTCAGGATAGCGGCGATTTGCTCGGGCGGAACTTGGCCGCTCATGATTTGGCGCATGAGGTCGGTCATTTCATCGTAGAAAAGTTCGTTGTTGCTGATGAGGCGTTCAATCGCTTGTTGAGGGGTAATCATGATTTTCCTTTGTTCGTGTCCGGTGTGATTCAGGCCGTCTGAAAATGCGGTTTGAACACTGTCAAACACCTTTCAGACGGCCTTTCATTAAGATTTTTGCGGGCGATAGTTTTTGAATTCTTCCAAGAAGTTTTTCAGCATATCGTGGCCGTGTTCGGTCAGCAGGGCTTCGGGGTGGAACTGTACGCCTTCGACGGCATATTCTTTATGGCGTACGCCCATGATTTCGCCGTCTTCCGTCCATGCGGTAATTTCGAGGCAGTCGGGCAGGGTGGCGCGGTCGATGGCGAGGCTGTGGTAGCGCGTGCAGTTGACCGGATTGGGCAGGTCTTTAAACATGCCTGTGCCGTGATGGAAAACAGGGGAGACTTTGCCGTGCATCATTGTTTGCGCGCGCACGACATTGCCGCCGAACGCTTCGCCCATGGTTTGATGGCCGAGGCACACGCCCATGACGGGCAGCCTGCCGGCAAAGTGCTGCATGGCCGCAACAGAAATGCCTGCTTCTTTCGGGGAACAAGGGCCGGGGCCGATGACCAGATATTGAGGTTTCACGGCTTCGATTTCTTCGATGGTGATTTCATCGTTGCAGCGAACCAAAACTTCCTGCCCCAATTCGGCAAAGTATTGGACGATGTTGTAGGTGAAGCTGTCGTAATTGTCGATAAATAAAAGCATTTGCAAACCTTTAATGACATCTTGGCAGACAGGGTAAGGCCTGCCAAAAGTGTAAAAACCGTTTATGTTTGCATAATATCACAATCTTTACCTAAAGGCCGTCTGAAACGGCGGATAAGACAAAACAGCTAAAAAATGCTATGCTTTACGCTTTGAACCTAATCTGTTTGAAGTGATGAAAAAGTATCTTATCCCGACTGCCGCCGTTGTTGTCGCCGCTGCGCTCGGCACGCCTTATTATCTTGGTGTCAAAGCGGAAGAAAGCCTGACCGAGCAGCAAAAGCTGTTGCAGGAATCCGGTTTCCTGACCGTTGAGTCCCACCAATACGATCGCGGCTGGTTCAGTTCAACCGAGACGACCGTCATCCGCCTCAAGCCGACCCTGCTTCAAAATACGCAAAAATATCTGCCGGACAATTTGAAAACCGTCCTGCAAGAGCCGATTACGGTCATCAACCACGTGACCCACGGCCCGTTTGCCGGCGGCTTCGGTACGCGTGCGCACGTGGAAACCGAGTTCCAATACCATCCGGAAACCAAAAAAGTTTTGGATCGCTTCTTCGGCCAGCAAACGCCGTTGACCATGACCAATACGGTTTATCTTTCCGGCGACGGCAAACTCAGCCTCAATATCCCCGCCTTCGACTATGAAGAGCTCTCCGGTATCAAGCTCAACTGGAAAGGCTTTGGCGGCAATACCGATTACAGCCAAGGCTTCAAAAGCTATCGCCACGATTACCTCGCGCCGTCTTTACAAGTCAAATTGGCCGACAAAGGCGATGTATCTTTGGAAAACCTGCGCTTCCAATCCGAAACGGAAGACGGCCTGACCAAGCTTGCTTTGGGCAAGAGCAGCATTACGCTGGATAAATTCCTGCTGCAATGGAAAGAAAACATCGATTACAACGTTAAGTTGAATGAGTTGGTCAACCTTGTGACCAACCTGCAAATCGGTGCATTCATCAATCCGACCGGCACGATTGCTCCGTCTAAAATCGAAGTCAGCAAACTGCGTTTCGATACGCAGACCGGCGAAGTCGATAAATTCATCAACAGTGAAGGCCGCTTCCAATTTGAAAGTCTGACTTATGGCGAAGACAAATACGGCCCTCTGGACATCAATGTCGCTGCCGAGCATTTGGATGCGGCATCACTTTTGGCATTGAAAAACAAAATTGCCGAAGTGTCCGTGAAGAAAATGAGCGAAGAAGAAATTCAGGCTTCCTTGATTCAGACGGCCAAAAACGAGGCTTCGGGCCTGTTTACCAACAATCCAGTTTTAAACGTCAAAACCTTCAAATTCACCATGCCTCATGGTGATGTCGATGTCAGCGGCAAACTCGCGTTTAAAGGTTTGGCAGCTAAAGACCTCAACAATTTGGGCGATATGCTGAAGAAAACCGAAGCCGACTTCAACATGAGCGTACCGCAAAAATTGTTGGAGCAGCTCGCCGTCAACCAAGCAAGCAGCCTGTTTAGCGTCAATGCCGAAGATGAAGCCGCAGGCCGCGCCAGCATCGATGATATCAACGAGACCTTGCGCCTGATGGTAGACAGCACCATCAAAAGTATGGCAAGAGAAAAATATTTGACCTTAGAAGACGATAATGTCAAAACCCATCTGACTCTGCAAAACAGCGAGTTGAAATTAAACGGAAAAGTTCTTCAAAGCGACCCGGAACCTGAGTTCGACGAATCAGACTTTCCCAATAACTAATCCTCAATCACACAAACAGCGGTTTTAACTTCTCTGAAGTTAAAACCGCAAATCAACCCACAATCAAAAAGGAAACCCATGTTCCGTACCATGCTCGGCGGCAAAATCCACCGTGCCACCGTTACCGAAGCCGACCTCAACTACGTCGGCAGCATTACCGTTGACCAAGACCTGCTGGATGCGGCAGGTATTTGCGTGAACGAAAAAGTCGCCATCGTCAACAATAACAACGGCGAACGTCTTGAAACCTACACCATTCCCGGCGAACGCGGTAGCGGCGTCGTTTGCTTGAATGGCGCGGCCGCGCGTTTGGTTCAAAAAGGCGACATCGTAATTATCATGTCTTACGTCATGTTGTCCGAACCCGAAATTGCAGCGCATGAGCCGAAAGTCGTCCTCGTCGATGAGAACAATAAAATCCGCGACGTGATTTCTTATGAGCCGCCGCACACCGTGTTGTAATATTCAAACAAAGGCCGTCTGAAACGTTTCAGACGGCCTGTTTCCCAAATTCAACTTATCTGAAAGGCTTCGCCGTGAATATCCAAATCAACAACATCACTGTCAGCAACGATGCGCCCTTTACCCTTTTCGGCGGCATCAATGTCCTTGAAGACCTCGACTCTACGCTGAAAGCCTGTGAGCAATACGTTAAAGTAACCGATAAACTCGGCATCCCTTACGTTTTTAAAGCCTCTTTCGACAAGGCAAACCGCTCTTCCATCCACTCTTTCCGCGGTGTAGGTCTGGACGAAGGCATGAAGATTTTTCAAGCGGTGAAGCGCGAGTTTAACGTTCCCGTGATTACCGATGTTCACGAGCCTTACCAATGCCAGCCGGTTGCCGAAGTCTGCGATGTCATCCAGTTGCCTGCCTTCTTGGCACGCCAAACCGATTTGGTGGTGGCAATGGCGAAAACCGGCAATGTCATTAACATCAAAAAGCCGCAATTCCTCAGCCCTTCTCAAATGAAAAACATTGTGGAGAAATTCCAAGAAGCAGGCAACGATCAAATCATTTTGTGCGAACGCGGCGCAAACTTCGGCTACGACAATTTGGTGGTCGATATGCTCGGCTTTGGCGTGATGAAAAAAACGTGTAACAACCTGCCCGTTATTTTTGACGTAACCCATTCCCTGCAAACACGCGAATCCGGTGCCGCAGCATCAGGCGGCCGTCGCACCCAAGTATTGGACTTGGCGCTTGCCGGTATGGCAACCCACTTGGCCGGTTTGTTCCTTGAATCCCATGCCAATCCCGACCAAGCCAAATGTGATGGCCCAAGCGCATTGCCGCTTGCGCAATTGGAAGATTTCCTGACCCGTGTTAAAGCAATCGATGAAACCGTGAAATCGTTTGCGCCTATGGATATTCGTTAAAGGCAAATAAGTTAAAAGGCCGTCTGAACATTTTTTCAGACGGCCTTTTGTATTTTTTATTGCATTTATTCAAAACTCACAAGTAAAGCGATAGAGTTTTTCAGCAATTAAATTGTTTTTTATTTCAAACCATTGCAGTTCTTCGGAAGATAGGACTCCATATGCACTCAATTGATCCTTACTGTCAAAAAATGCAAAGTCTTCATATGCCATTTTTTGATTTTCACAGTCAATTTGGAGTTTAAAACGAGCTTTAATATAGTCCTTTCCTATCATATTCTTTTGACTATTTATTGAGTTATTTTTAGGCAGTGGCTTAGCTTTCTTATGACGTATCTCCATCAATAAACTTTGGGGTGAAAGCGATCGGATAAGAGTATTACCGTAGATCGATTTACTTTTATCGGGATAAGAATGGATTAATTGCCAATATTCAGGTTTGTCATATCTTATTTTTTCTGCATAAACAGGTTGTATCAATAAGGTGATCAGTATGAAAAATAGGGTTTTATTCATAGACGAGATTTTGCAAATAAGCTATCTAAAAACACATATTGATGTTTTCAGGGAGCTTTAAAGCTTTTGACTGCTCTTTATTACTGTATTACTGTCCGCGTAAAAACAACGCATCCAATTCTTTTAAAGTCAGTTTGACCCATGTCGGACGGCCGTGATTGCACTGGTTGCTACGCGGTGTGTTTTCCATATCGCGCAGGAGTGCGTTCATTTCGGGCAAAGTCAGTTGGCGGCCGGCGCGGACTGAGCCGTGGCAGGACATGGTGGCGAGGATGTGGTTTTCGTGTTCCTCGATGGTTTGGCTGCTGCCGACTTGGGCGAGTTCGCCCAATACATCTTTGGCCAGTGAAACGACGTCGGCTTTGCCGAGCATGGCGGGAACTGCGCGGACGGCAAGGGTATTGCCGCCCATGTCGGACAATTCCAGGCCAAAGCCTGCCAGCGTTTCGGCGTGATCGGCAAGGGAGGCGCATTCTTCGTGGGACGCGGCGAAGGTAACGGGGATGAGCAAGCGTTGGCTTTGCAGGTTGCCGTTTTCCTGACGTTGGAGTTTCATTTTCTCGTAGTTGACGCGTTCGGCGGCAGCGTGCATATCGATGAGCAACAGGCTGTCTTCGGCTTGGGCAAGGATGTAGATGCCTAAGAGTTGGGCGATGGCGAAGCCTAGTGGCGGCAGTTCGGATTGGGAGGGAAGGCCGTCTGAAAGCGGCGTATCTGTTTGGGGAGTAGGCGTTTCAGACGGCATATTACCGAAACATGCCTGCTCGAATTGGCTCAACTCAAGGTCGATGTCGTCGGTTTTTTTGTAGAGCTCGGCGTAAGTATTCATGGCCGCGCGGCTTTCGCGCAGAGACAGGCTGCGTTGTTGCGGCGCACGCGAGGCTTGGTAGGGCATGGGCGCGGTTTTGCCTGATGGACCAAAGGCATTGCGTGTATCGGGTTTGTTGCCTGTTGGGTAGTTGGATGCGCTATCAAACAGATTTTCGCTGTTGTTTTCAGACGGCATTGGTGCAGGAGTAACGCCGGTAATGTCATGCAACACTTCGCCTGCATTGCTGACGCTTTCGGTCAGGTCGGCGCGTGTATCGGCAAGGGCTTTGTTGAGCGTGTGGAACACGAGTTGGTGCACCTGCTGGCTGTCGTGGAAGCGGATCTCTGTTTTGGTCGGGTGGACGTTGACATCCACGGCTTCGGGCGGCAGGTCGAGGAAGAGGACGAAAGCAGGCGTCAGCGCGTTGTGCAATACGTCGCGGTATGCCTGCTTGACGGCATGGAGCATGACTTTGTCGCGGACAAAACGATGGTTGACGAAGCAGTATTGTTTGTCGGTTTTGCCTTTGGCAAAGGTCGGCTTGGCAATCGCGCCATAAAGCCGCAGCGCGCCATTGCCGCTGTCAATTTCCAATGAGGCCGTCTGAAAATCATCGCCGACAATGGCGGCAATCCGTTCATGCAGGCTTTGTGCAGGAAGTTTGAATACTTGTTTGCTGTCGCGTTTGAGTGAGAAGGCAATGTGCGGATGCGCCAGAGCGAGGCGTTCGAGCATGGTGGCGCAGTGGGCGTATTCGGTGTTTTCAGATTTGAGGAACTTGCGCCGCGCGGGGGTATTGAAGAAGAGTTCGGCAGCTTCGATGGTGGTGCCGACGGGGTGGGCGGCTACCGTAGGGCTGCTGAGTTTGCCGTCTTCTGCTTTGACTTGGGTCGCGTGCGAACTGTCTTCTTGGCGGCTGGTCAGGGTCAGGCGGCTGACGGAGGCGATGCTTGCCAAGCCTTCGCCGCGAAAGCCCATGCTGGCAACGTGTTCCAAATCGTTTAAGGTTTTGATTTTGCTGGTGGCATGGCGGTGGAGCGCAAGCTCGATGTCGTCCGGATGGATACCGCTGCCGTTGTCGCTGACGCGAATCAGGCGGATGCCGCCGCCTGCCAGCTCGACATCAATCACTGTCGCGCCTGCATCGATACTGTTTTCAACGATTTCTTTCAAGGCGTTGGCAGGGCGTTCGACCACTTCTCCGGCGGCGATTTGGTTGACGAGATGGTCGGGCAGGGCGGCAATTCGGGACATCGGTTTCTTTCAAAAAAGCAACGGCAGAAGAGAAAATTACAGGTATTTGCGCATCAATTCGCATTCGACGCGGACGGTTTTGTTCAGCTGCAACACGGCAGTACCGAGCGATTCGTAGCGGTTAAGTC
This sequence comes from Neisseria sp. P0021.S005, assembly GCF_051956955.1. Taxonomy (NCBI): domain Bacteria; kingdom Pseudomonadati; phylum Pseudomonadota; class Betaproteobacteria; order Neisseriales; family Neisseriaceae; genus Neisseria; species Neisseria sp. P0021.S005. The sequence goes on from NZ_JBQCWY010000034.1 coordinate 13,045, forward strand.
GATAAAAAGGTACGGAATTGAGCGAGGCATACAGTTTGAGAAAGCTGAGGCCTGCATTTCGTGCCATTTCTTCGGCACGGCTGAGCAGGGCCGTACCCAAGCCGAGATTGTGGAAGAGCGGATGGACGTATAAGGCGTCCAATTGCGCTTCTTTGAAATCGACTTGGAAGAAGCCTTGAATCAGCCCTTTGTATTCGACCACCCACAATGCTTTGTTTTTATCGGAGATGGTTTCCAAATAGCTGTTGATGTCGAGCAGACTTTCCCATGCGTGCATAATGGTTTCATCGTAACTGCGGATGCAGGCGTATTGAACGGCATGCAGATGGGCGTTGTGTATGGCTTGGCAGTCTTTTTCGGTTGCCGGACGGAGGATGGTCAGAAGGCTCATGGCGGATGGTCGGAAAAATTGATTTCAGACGGCCTTTGGCAATCAAAGGCCGTCTGAAAAAAGTGGGTAAGGTTACAGGCTTTGATGTAAGGTTTGTGCAGTTTGGAACGCGTTGTCCGCATCGTTGGCCAAGACGGTAAAGTGGCCCATTTTTCGGCCTTTGCGCGCGGCTTTTTTACCGTAAAGATGCAGATGTGCGTTCGGGTTGCTTTGCAGCGGCAGCCATTCGGGTTCGCCGCCGTCTTCCTTCCAAACGTCACCCAAAATATTCGCCATACAGCAAGAACTCAGTAATTTAGTGTCAGCCGGAGGCAGGTTGCACATCAGGCGGACCTGTTGCTGGAATTGGTCTGTCGCGCAGGCGTCGATGGTATGGTGGCCGGAATTGTGCGGACGCGGGGCGATTTCGTTGACGACCAATTCATGCGTGTCGCCGACAACAAACATTTCTACTGCCAATACGCCGACGTAGTTCAATTCATCGGCCAAACGCTGCGCCATTTGTCGCGCCTGTTGCTGCACGTCGGCACTCAGTCGTGCAGGGACGATAGAGTAGGCGAGGATACCGTTTTCGTGAATATTTTCGGCAGGGTCGAAAGTTAGCACTTTGTCATTGTTCAGACGGCATACGATAACGGAAATCTCGCCGCGCAAGTCCACCATTTTTTCTAAAACGCAATCCACGCCGCCGTGTTCGGCAAATGCGGCTTTGAGTTCATCCAATGTTTTTACGCGGATTTGGCCTTTGCCGTCATAGCCCAAAGTGGCAGTTTTCAGGATGCCGGGCAAAAATTGCACGCTTTCTTCAGTGATGTCTTCGGCTTTGCAAACTGCTTGATACGGCGCGGTTTGCAGGCCTGCTTTGCGTATCCATGCCTTTTCCTGAATGCGGTTTTGCGCGATGGCAACGCAGTCGCCACTAGGGGAAACATTGGTGTGTTTGGCGAGAAAACGCATCGCGTCGGCATTGACGTTTTCAAACTCGGTCGTAACAGCCGCGCATTTTGCCAATTCTTCCAAAGCGGTCGGGTCATCAAACGGCGCACACAAATGGCGGTCGGCAAATTCCGCTGCCGGCGCATTCGGGTCGGGATCGAGTACGGTTACTTTGTAGCCCATGGTTTTGGCAGCAACAGTAAACATTCTGCCTAATTGTCCGCCGCCAAGAATGCCGAGCATAGCAGGAGGGAGGATGGGGGATGTGTTCATGGATAATCGCTTTATGAAGAAATTGTGTAGGGTGTTTGCAGGCCGTCTGAAAATGGTTTTACGGCTTTAGACGGCCTGGTGTTTTAAAGTTTGCCGATAAATTGCGGCGGAACGTTTTCAGTTAACCATACGCCGTTGTCCGCCAAATAAAATTGATGCCCTGCCGCAAGCATGGCGACAGTGTCGATGGCCAATCCAACCGGCTTGCCGTGGCGGGAGCCGACTTTAACGGCTGTTGCGGCATCGGCAGATAGATGAACAAAATGGCGCGAGGCAGAATGCAGGCCTTGCTCCAAAATAGACGGAACAGAGCGTTCAGCCGTACCGTGATACAAAATCTGAGGAGGTGTTGCCACTTTGTGTTCGACCTGAACTTGTGCCGTCGAATGACCTTGCGCAGCGCGGATGCGATTGCCGTCTTCGGAAATCGTAAATCGTTTTTTATCGTTGTTTTCGACCACTTCCAACAATACTTCGTAGGTCAGCGGATTGCCCGTAAAGCCGCGCTCGGGATGGTTTACCTGCGTCAGTAAGGTATCAATATCCACCCAGCCGTCTTTATCCAAAGTAATGCCGATTTGCTCGGGATGATGGCGCAAGATAAAGCTGAGGAATTTGCTGATGGATTTTAGTTGTTTTTCGTTTAGTATCATAATCTTGTTGTTTAGTCATTTCAGAGCGCAGGCCGTCTGAAAATTATTTATCCAGCCCTTCTTGCACCATTTGCGCTGCACGGATTATTGCACGGGCTTTGTTTTGGGTTTCCTGCCATTCGGATGTTGGGTCTGAGTCGGCAACTACGCCTGCGCCGCTTTGGACGAAGAGTGTATTGTTTTTAATCACGGCAGTACGAATGGCAATGGCCAAGTCCATGTCGTTGTTGAAACTCCATACGCCGACTGCGCCGCCGTAGATGCCGCGTTTGCTCGGCTCGACTTCTTCGATGATTTCCATGGCGCGGACTTTGGGGGCTCCGGAAAGTGTGCCTGCGGGGAAGGTGGCGGCGAGGATGTCCATGTTGGTCATACCGTCTTTCAGACGGCCTTCGACGTTGGAGACGATGTGCATCACATGGGAGTATTTTTCAATCACCATTTTGTCGGTAACTTTGACTTCGCCGGTTTTACTGATGCGGCCGACGTCGTTGCGTCCTAAGTCAATCAACATGACGTGTTCGGCAATCTCTTTGGCATCGCTCAGCAGATCTTGCTCGTTGGCGAGGTCTTCGGCTGGTGTTTTGCCGCGCAGGCGTGTACCGGCGATAGGACGGACGATGACATCGTCGCGTTCGCGGCGGACGAGGATTTCGGGCGAAGAGCCGACAATATGGAAATCGCCGAAATCGTAGTAGAACATATACGGCGATGGGTTCAGCGTACGCAGGGCGCGGTAGAGGGCAAGCG
>NZ_JBQCWY010000035.1:0-15847 GCF_051956955.1 Neisseria sp. P0021.S005
ACACTTGGAAAGATGTTTCTACTGATGATTTGTTCAAAGGCAAAAAAGTAGTCGTGTTCTCTCTGCCTGGCGCATTTACTCCAACTTGCTCTTCTTCTCACCTGCCACGCTACAACGAATTGTTTGGTGCGTTCAAAGAAAACGGTGTTGACGCAATCTACTGCGTATCTGTAAACGACACTTTCGTAATGAACGCTTGGGCTGCTGAAGAAGAAGCCGACAACATCTACATGATCCCTGATGGCAACGGTGAATTCACTGAAGGCATGGGCATGTTGGTTGACAAAGAAGACTTGGGCTTCGGTAAACGCTCTTGGCGTTATTCCATGCTGGTTAACGACGGCGTGGTTGAAAAAATGTTTATCGAACCTGAAGAACCAGGTGATCCTTTCAAAGTGTCTGACGCTGACACTATGTTGAAATACATTGCTCCTGACTGGAAAGCTCAAGAGTCTGTTGCCATCTTCACCAAACCTGGCTGCCAATTCTGTGCTAAAGCTAAAAAAGCTCTGCAAGACAAAGGCTTGTCTTACGAAGAAATCGTATTGGGCAAAGATGCAACTGTTACTTCCGTACGCGCTATTACCGGCAAGATGACTGCTCCTCAAGTATTCATCGGCGGTAAATACATCGGCGGTAGCGAAGACTTGGAAGCTTACTTGGCTAAAAACTAATCGCCTGTATGCTTGAGACGGTTTAAACAGGCCGTCTGAAAGATAAAATATAGAGTTATTCAGACGGCGTTTACAATTCGGCGTTCTGAATAACTCTATATTCGCAAGTAGAATTTGAGATTATTGTTTTAAATCGATATTTAGGTATTGGCTATTGATTTTTAAATTTTGATAGTTTGTGAAGTTTAGGCCGTCTGAAAACGGATAACCTGATGGCAATATCGGTTTGGATATAGACAGTAAGGATAAAATATGAAAAAGATTCAAGCAGATGTGGTAGTACTGGGTGGCGGTACAGCCGGTATGGGCGCATTTCGCAATGCCCGACTTCATACAGACAATGTTTACCTGATTGAAAATAATGTGTTCGGCACGACCTGCGCGCGCGTGGGCTGTATGCCTTCTAAACTCTTGATTGCCGCAGCAGAAGCGCGCCATCATGCTTTGCATACCGATCCGTTTGGCGTGCATTTGGATAAAGACAGCGTAACGGTAAACGGCGAAGAAGTCATGCACCGCGTGAAGTCCGAACGCGACCGTTTTGTCGGTTTTGTAGTCAGCGATGTAGAAGAGTGGCCTGCCGACAAGCGTATTATGGGTACGGCAAAATTTGTTGATGAACACACCGTCCAAATCGATGACCATACGCAAATCACTGCAAAAAGTTTTGTGATTGCCACCGGCTCACGCCCTGTGATTTTCCCGCAATGGGAAGTTTTGGGCGATCGCTTGATTGTGAACGATGATGTTTTCTCTTGGGATACCCTGCCTAAGAGTGTGGCCGTATTCGGCCCCGGCGTAATCGGCTTAGAGTTGGGTCAGGCTTTGCACCGTTTGGGCGTAAAAGTTGAAATTTTTGGCGTGGCAGGTGCTATTGGCGGTATTTCCGACCCTGTTGTCGCTGAAGAAGCCAAAACTGTTTTTGGTGAAGAGTTGACTTTGCATTTGGATGCCAAAACCGAAGTCAAATTGGACGCAGAAGGCAATGTTGAAGTTCATTGGGAACAAGATGGCGAAAAAGGCGTGTTCCATGCCGAATATGCTTTGGCTGCCGCCGGCCGTCGTCCGAACGTGGATAATATCGGTTTGGAAAATATCAATATCGAAAAAGACACGCGCGGCGTGCCCGTTGCTGATCCGCTGACCATGCAAACCAGCATTCCTCATATCTTTATCGCAGGCGATGCGTCCAACCAACTGCCTCTGCTGCACGAAGCTGCCGACCAAGGCAAAATTGCCGGTCATAATGCCGCTATTTTCCCGAATATTGAGGGCGGTTTGCGCCGTAGCGTAATCGGCGTGGTATTTACCAGTCCGCAAATTGCCACTATCGGTTTGAAATACGCGCAAGTTGCAGCGAAATATCAACCTGACGAGTTTGTCATCGGCGAAGTTTCCTTCCGAAACCAAGGCCGAAGCCGCGTTATGTTGGTAAACAAAGGCCATATGCGTTTGTATGCTGAGAAAGCAACCGGCCGTTTCATTGGTGCGGAAGTTGTCGGCCCTGCTGCCGAACATTTGGCACACTTGATGGCTTGGGCGCATCAAATGAAGATGACGATTCCGCAAATGCTGGATATGCCGTTCTACCATCCGGTTATCGAGGAAGGTTTGCGCACTGCATTGCGTGATGCCGATGCAAAATTGAAACAGGCTTGATTATTTGATGGAATAAAGGCCGTCTGAAACTCATAGTAAGGTTTCAGACGGCCTTTTCTATGCTTTGAAGCTTTTACTTTTAAATCAATTCTAAATCTGGACCGGCATTTTGCGCACGACGGCTTCGTAATTGAATGTCTAGGCGCAAATCGTGGGCGGAGTCGGCATTTTTAATGGCGTCTTGATAGCTGATATCGCCGTTTTCATACAAATCATATAAGGCTTGGTCAAAAGTAATCATGCCCATGCCAGTTGATTTTTTCATCATTTCTTTGATGTTGTGGACTTCGCCTTTTCGAATCAAGTCGGCAATAATGGGCGAATTGAGCAAAACCTCGACAGCCGCTACGCGTCCCCGTCCGCCTTCACGGGGAATCAGGCGTTGCGAAATAAAGGCTTGCAGGTTGAGCGATAAATCGGTTAGCAACTGGTTACGGCGCTCTTCGGGGAAGAAGTTGATGATGCGGTCCAGCGCTTGGTTGGTACTGTTGGCGTGCAGTGTCGCCATACACAAATGGCCGGTTTCCGCGAAGGAAATGGCGTAGTCCATGGTCTCGCGGTCTCGGATTTCACCAATCAGGATAACATCCGGCGCTTGGCGCAGGGTATTTTTCAATGCAATCGGCCAATTTTCTGTATCTACACCGATTTCACGTTGGGTGATGATGCAGTTTTTGTGTTGGTGGATAAACTCAATCGGGTCTTCGATGGTAATAATGTGGTCGAAGCTGTTTTCGTTTCGATAGTCGATAAGGGAGGCGAGGGAAGTGGACTTGCCCGAACCTGTACCGCCGACAAAAATAACCAAACCGCGTTTTCTGAGGGCGATGTCTTTCAGAATCGGTGGCAGATTGAGCGTTTCAAATTTAGGGATATTGCTGGTAATGGAGCGGAACACTAATGCAGTTGCGCCGCGTTGAACCATTGCATTGACACGGAAGCGGCTGGTATCGGGCAGGCTGATGGCGAAGTTGCATTCGTTGGTGGAAGAAAATTCTTCGATTTGTTTGGAAGACATAATCGAAAAAGCGATTTCCATACATTTTTCAGCACTCAGCGGCTCATCGCTCAGTCGTGTGATTTTGCCATCCACTTTCATGGCAGGCGGGAAATTGGTGGTAATGAAAAGGTCGGAGCCTTTGTATTTGTTCATATGGCGTAGCCAAGCGAACAATTCTTCTTTTGCGCCCGGAGTATTTTCGTCAAACATAAGAATTTAGATATTTAAAATAGAGTTATTTTATTGAGAATAATTATAACAGAAGCAATCATTATTTGCTGTTTTGCCCGCTAGAGCGGCAATCTGTTTTAAATTGAGTGTCGTGTTGGGAATATAGCAGATTTTTCAGTATCCCTGTGATTTTAAATTCTGCTGTTATAATGTTGCTCGATTAGTGAATGGAAAGGTAACGAGATGTCAGTACAAACAATTGCCGTGGTCGGCGCAATGGAACAGGAAATCGAGCTTTTGCGTGAAAGTATGGCCAATGTCAAGCATGTGTCCTTCGGTAAATTCTCGGCATATGAAGGCGAATTGACTGGAAAACGCATGGTATTGGTTTTGAGTGGTATCGGTAAGGTCAATGCAGCGGTTTCTACTTCTTGGGTCATTCATCAGTTTGCACCGGATTGCGTCATCAATACCGGCAGTGCAGGCGGTTTGGGTAAAGGTCTGAAGGTTGGCGATGTGGTTATCGGCGAAACTGTGGCGCATCATGATGTTGACGTAACGGCTTTTGGTTATGTTTGGGGACAAGTACCGCAACTTCCTGCTGTGTTTGTATCGGATTCAAACCTGATTCGTCAAGCAGAAAAGGCAGCGCAAGTGTTTGAAGGTGCGGCCGTAACGCAAGGCCTGATTGTCAGTGGCGACCGTTTTGTACACAGCAGCGAAGGTGTTGCGGAAATTCGCAGTCATTTTCCTGACGTAAAAGCAGTTGAAATGGAAGCTGCGGCGATTGCGCAAACCTGTCACCAGTTGGAAGTGCCGTTTGTGATTATTCGTGCCGTATCCGATTCGGCAGATGAGAAAGCGGACATTAGCTTTGAAGAGTTTTTGAAAACGGCTGCCGTCAGCTCGGCGAAGATGGTGACCGAGATTGTCAAATCGCTATAAAATCATGCAAAAGCGTTGAATTTCCGTTAGAATACGGAACGATTCAACCTTATTCTAAGGCCGTCTGAAAACCGAATCCCTGTTTTTTCAGACGGCCTTTCAGCCTTTAATTGCATTTATCTTAATAACAATATGAAAAACATACGGAATTTCTCCATTATTGCCCACATCGACCACGGCAAATCTACGCTTGCTGACCGTTTTATCCAATACTGTGGCGGTTTGGATTTGCGCGAAATGAGTACGCAGGTGCTCGATTCCATGGACATCGAAAAAGAGCGCGGCATTACCATTAAAGCGCAAACCGCCGCGCTCAACTATAAAGCACGCGATGGGCAGGTGTATCAGCTCAACCTGATTGATACTCCGGGACACGTCGACTTCTCTTACGAAGTATCCCGTTCGCTGTCGGCTTGCGAAGGTGCGCTTTTGGTGGTCGATGCGTCTCAAGGTGTAGAAGCGCAAACCGTGGCGAACTGCTATACCGCGATTGATTTGGGCGTGGAAGTTGTGCCTGTTTTGAACAAAATCGACTTACCTGCAGCAGAACCCGATCGCGTGGAGCAGGAAATTGAAGACATCATCGGCATTGATGCCGTTGGTGCGGTGCAATGTTCTGCAAAAAGCGGCATTGGTGTGGAAGATGTTTTGGAAGAGATCGTTGCCAAAATCCCTGCGCCGACTGGTGATGAAAATGCGCCGTTGCAAGCGGTTATTGTCGATTCGTGGTTTGACAATTACGTCGGCGTAGTTATGTTGATTCGTGTGAAAAATGGCACCATCAAGCTGAAAGACAAAGTGCGCTTTATGAGCACTAAGGCGGAAACTCAGGTTGAGCAGCTGGGTGTATTCACGCCGAAATCGGTTCAAAAACAAGAACTCAAAGCCGGCGAAGTAGGCTTTTTGATTACCGGCGTAAAAGAATTGGGTCAGGCGAAAGTCGGCGATACGGTGACTTTGGTTGCCAACCCTGCCTCTGAGCCGCTGCCCGGCTTCCAAGAAGTACAAAGCCAAGTATTTGCGGGCCTCTATCCTGTGGAAAGCCACGACTACGAAGCCTTGCGTGACGCTTTGGAAAAATTGCAGCTGAACGATGCTTCGTTGAAATTTGAGCCTGAGGTTTCCCAAGCATTGGGCTTCGGTTTCCGTTGCGGCTTCTTGGGTCTGTTGCATTTGGAAATCGTGCAGGAACGTTTGGAGCGCGAGTTCGACATGGACTTGATTACCACTGCGCCAACGGTGGTTTATGAAGTCGTGTTGAAAAACGGCGAGAAAATCGAAGTTGAAAACCCGTCCAAACTGCCTGAAATCAGCACCATCGAAACTATTCTTGAGCCGATTATCACTGCGACCATTCTTGTGCCGCAGGAGTATGTCGGCAACGTCATGACTTTGTGTAACCAAAAGCGTGGTGTTCAGGTCAATATGCAATACATGGGCCGTCAAGTCATGCTGACTTATGATTTGCCGATGAACGAAGTCGTAATGGATTTCTTTGACAAGCTTAAATCGACTTCGCGCGGTTATGCTTCGTTGGACTACCATTTCAAAGAGTTCCAACCGTCTGATTTGATTAAGCTCGACATTATGGTCAACGGCGAAAAAGTCGATGCCTTGAGCCTGATTGTGCACCGTCAAAGCGCCGTTCACCGCGGTCGAGAGCTGGCATCAAAAATGCGCGAACTGATTCCGCGCCAAATGTTCGACATCGCCGTCCAAGCCGCCATCGGCAGCCAGATTATCGCCCGCGAAAACGTCAAAGCCCTGCGTAAAAACGTTTTGGCGAAATGTTACGGCGGCGATATTACGCGTAAGAAAAAACTTCTTGAAAAACAAAAAGCAGGTAAGCGCCGCATGAAACAAGTGGGCAATGTGGAAATCCCGCAAAGCGCATTCTTGGCGATTCTGCAAGTGAGTGATAAATAATGAGTATAAATCTGACTTTAGGCGCAATCGTTGTACTGCTGGCCGGCTTGGTCCTCAACTTCAAAAGCAGCAAAGAGCGTCAGGAAAACGGCGAATGGAGCTCCGGCTTGCAATGGAGTTATCTCTTGTGCATGGTCGGCGTATTCGGAATTTTGTCCGAATTTATGAGCTTTACCGCCGTATTGCTGGTGTTTGTCGTGTTCACCGGTATTGTTTGGGCAATCCATAAAGGCCGTCTGAAAAAAAGCGAAACCGGCGAAGACAATGCACATTTTACCGACTACATGGGCGGCTTTTTTCCTATCATCTTGGTTATCTTTGTATTGCGTAGCTTTATTGCTGAGCCGTTCCAAATTCCGTCCAGTTCCATGCGTCCGGGCTTGGTCAAAGGCGATTTTATCTTGGTAAACAAATTTTCTTACGGTATCCGCCTGCCGATTTTGAATAAGGTCATTATCCCTGTCGGCAATATTGCCCGAGGCGATGTCGTGGTGTTCAATTACCCACTTCAGCCTGAGATGAATTACATCAAACGTATCGTCGGTATTCCGGGTGATGTTGTGGAATATCGTGATAAGGTTTTGACTGTTAACGGTGAAATTATTCCCGAAAAACCAAACGGCAATTATCAATACGCAGATGATACCGATCCGTCTATGATTCATACGCTTGAGCGTTTTCAGACGGCCTTGAACGGCAAAAACTTTGATGTGGTCAAAGAAGCCGGTCAGCCTTCCGTATCCATTGCCGTATTGAACAAATACACCTCCGAAGTAATGCCTGAAAGCAATTACTCGCTTGAAACGAGCGGTTTGGAAAATTGTGAGTACGCAGAAGACGGCAATGGCTTTATTTGTAAAGTTCCCGAAGGCCGTTATTTCGCGATGGGCGACAACCGCGACAACAGCGCCGATTCTCGTTACTGGGGATTTGTCGATGACAAGTTGATTGTCGGTAAAGCCTTCTTTGTTTGGATGAACTTTGGCGAACTCAGCCGTATCGGTACCAGTATTAAATAAGCAATAACAGATGAAAAGGCCGTCTGAAATTTTTCAGACGGCCTTTTTGGTATCTATTTTTTGTCTTTTAACGAACCTAAATAAATCGCCAATAAAGTCAAAGTAGCGCCGCTCCATTGGACGGCGTTAATCGGTTTATCTAGCCAGAAATAATCGATCAACATGGCGGCAACTGGTTCGGAGAGCAGTAGTAGGCCGGTCAGTGACAAGGATAAAAGCGGGATGGCGTAAGCAATCAATGCCCAAGCAAAGCATTGCATAACGATGCCGTAGATGGAGACTAGAATCACATCGTTTAAAGTTTTGGGGTAAAGATGGGCGGCATCGAATAGCAGAGATGGGATGACCAGCGCCATTGCGCCGCCAAAGCTTAAAATCATCATCAGTGGAAACAAACCGACTTTTTCCTGTTCATGGGTTTTGCGTACGAAAACCATAGACAGGGCCAGCATAGCACCGGACACTACGCCGCTGACAAATCCCCATGCGGCATTGTTGTTATGACCGAATTCTGGGCTGCCGATTAAGGCTACGCCTATGGTAGCCAATATCAAACTTAAAATTTGCAGGGCGCTTAGACGTTCCGAATAAAAGAAGAAGCCGATGGCGGCTAAAAAGAAAATCTGCAGGCTGTTGAGCAAGGTGGAAATGCCGGGGCCTACGGCGTGAATGCTTTCATGCCACAGAGCGAGGTCGAATGCGAGGAAAACGCCGGATAAGACTGCGTAGCCAACTGTTTTTCTTTTCGTGGGCATTTTTTGTCTGAAAAAACGCCCGAGCAGGAAGAATATAGGGGCGGCGATCAGCAAGCGCCAGAATGCGATGGCGTAAGAGCCGACATCGACAAATTTGACGATCAAACTGCCCAAGCCGAAGACGACGCAGCCGACGACTAGCAGGGGCGCTGCATAATTTCCTGAACGTGTGTTCATCGGCTTCTCCAAGAATTAAATGAAGACGATTATTCCATAAAAGACAGATGAGGCGTTAATGATAAATAGTGGTAAGCCAAGATAAAGGGTTTATGATGAAAGGCCGTCTGAAAACTGTTTCAGACGGCCTTTTGATGATTTTCTGGCTTGATTTCGTATTGTTGTAGTATAAAATCGTTTTACGCCGTGTTTTCAGACGGCCTGATCAGTTTTGGTTTTGAGAAAAGGATTATTGGAAATGGCAAACCCTATTCGTGCGTTTTTGGATTATGTGCCGTCGGTTGATGAGTCTTGTTTTGTAGATGAGACTTCGGTAGTGATTGGCGAAGTGTCGCTGGCGGAAGATGTATCGATTTGGCCTTATGCTGTATTGCGCGGCGATGTGAACAGTATCTCTATCGGTAAGCGCAGCAATGTGCAGGATGGCAGCGTTTTGCATGTGTCGCATAAGAATGCGGCGAAGCCTGACGGTTCGCCCCTGATTATCGGCGATGATGTGACGATTGGGCATAAGGTCATGCTGCATGGCTGCCGAATTGGAAATCGTGTTTTGGTGGGCATGGGTTCAATTATTTTGGACGATACGGTTGTCGAAGATGATGTGATGATAGGCGCGGGCAGTTTGGTGCCGCCGCGCAAGCGATTGGAAAGCGGTTTTTTATACGTCGGCTCGCCTGTGAGACAAGTGCGTCCGCTGACGGATGAGGAAAAGGCATTTTTGACGTATTCGGCTGCGCATTATGTCCGCCTGTTCGGACAGCATAAAATTTCAAAATAAGGAAGTTCAATACAATGAACGCAATTTATCTGGCCTCGGGCAGTCCGCGCCGTCGTGAGATTTTGGAGAATTTAGGTTTCACGGTACGCCGCCTTCCTGCGGATATTGATGAAACCCCCAAAGAAGGCGAAGCCGCAGTAGAGTATGTGCGCCGTATGGCCTGCGAGAAAAATCAGGTAGCGGTAGCGCAATGGTTTACTGCTCATGATCAAGAGCCTGAGTTTGCTGTATTAACGGCGGATACGACGGTGGCGGATGGTGCGGCTATTTTGGGTAAACCGGAATCCGAGGCGGATGCGGTCGATATGCTGGAACGCTTGTCCGGACGGACGCATCAAGTGCTGACGGCTGTATGCGTTTACTGGCGAGGCGTGCGCCATGATGTGGTGCAGACGAGCGAAGTGCGCTTTAAAACGTTGACGGCTGAGGAGATTGCAGCCTATGTTGCCAGCGGCGAGCCGATGGACAAAGCCGGTGCGTATGGGATTCAGGGCTTGGGCGGCGTATTTGTCGAGCATTTGCAGGGCAGTTTTACCGGCGTGATGGGTTTGCCGGTTTATGAGACCGCGCAACTACTGAAATCTTTGGGTTTGGAAGCGCCGCCGTTTGCTTAAAATTAGGCAAATGCCGTCTGAAAGCGTGCCGACAAAAACGCCTGTTTCAGTTACAATACTGCCTTAAACAGCTTGCTTGAAGAAAGATATGAAAGAACATAAGGCCCGGAAACGCTTCGGGCAGAATTTTTTGCAGGATACGCGGATTATTAGCGATATTGTCAATGCGGTCAGACCGCAGCCCGATGATATCGTGATTGAAATCGGCCCGGGCTTGGCAGCCATTACCGAGCCTTTGGCGAAAAAACTCAACCGCCTGCATGTTTGCGAAATCGACCGCGACATCGTACGCCGTCTGAAAACCTTGCCGTTTGCAGACAAATTGGTGATACACGAAGGCGATGTATTACAGTTTGATTTTAACAGCATTGAAGGCAAGAAAAAAATTGTCGGCAACCTGCCGTACAATATTTCCACGCCGCTTTTGTTCCGATTGAGCGAAGTGGCAGACGATGTGATCGATATGCACTTTATGCTGCAAAAAGAAGTGGTCGAACGCATGGTGGCGCAGCCGAAAACCAACGACTATGGCCGTCTGGGCGTAATGCTGCAATATTTCTTCGATATGGAAATGTTGATTGAAGTACCGCCTGAATCCTTTGATCCTGCGCCGAAAGTAGATTCGGCCGTCGTGCGCATGATTCCGGTGAAACACCGCATTGGTAAAGCGGAAGATTTTGAACATTTTGCCAAACTGGTGAAACTGGCTTTCCATCAACGCCGCAAAACCATACGCAATAATTTGAAGGAACTTGCCGGCGATGATGATTTGCAGGCAGTCGGCATCAATCCGCAGGACAGGGCAGAACACATTGCCGCTGAAAAATATGTGGCATTGAGCAATTATCTGGTTCAAAAGGCCGTCTGAAACAGTGATGGCAATTTTTAAGCAACCTCCTATTCAATGGGGGTTTCTAGGTAATTCATATTTGTGGCGCAAGTTGGCGCAGTATTTTTCCGGTAAGGATATGCCGCCTGAGCGGCACCGTTTTGAAGCGGCAATTATCGGCGCAGTTTGGGTATTGACCGGGCATCGTCTCGATAGGGAAGAGCAATTTAAAGTCAATCGGTACAATCAAGGTGGAACCTCCGACGGCATAGTCAGCTGCCGTTTTTGGCTTGAAACGGCCATTCCTTTGCTTTGGCAGCGGCAAGCGAAACTTAAGCCCCGAAAATTTTGGCAGTTTGGAAAGAAATAATGATTAAATTCAAAAATGTACACAAACATTTTAAAGATTTGCACGTTATCAACGGCGTGAATCTGGAAGTCAAACAAGGCGAAGTGGTCGTTGTATGCGGTCCTTCGGGCAGTGGCAAATCGACGCTGATTCGTACGGTAAACCAACTCGAGCGCATTGAAAGCGGCGAGATTTGGGTGGACGGCATCAATGTTGCCGATCCGAAAACCGATTTGAACAAAGTGCGCGAAGAAGTGGGCTTTGTGTTCCAAGGGTTCAATCTGTATCCGCATTTGACTGTCTTGGAAAATATTATTCTTTCTCCGATGAAAGTGAAAAACCAAAGCCGTGAAGAGGCGGAAAAGAAAGCGATGGAGCTTTTGGAACGTGTCGGCTTGGCGCATAAAAAAGACGCGCTGCCCGGCCAGCTTTCCGGCGGTCAGCAACAGCGTGTGGCGATTGCACGCGGTTTGGCGATGGAGCCGCGCGTGATGTTGTTTGACGAGCCGACTTCCGCACTTGATCCTGAAATGGTCGGCGAAGTATTGAAAGTGATGAAAGACTTGGCGGAAAGCGGCATGACCATGATGTGTGTGACCCATGAGATGGGTTTTGCGCGCGAAGTCGCCGACCGTGTGATTTTTGTCGATAAAGGCCAGATTCTGGAAGATGAAACGCCGGAAGAATTTTTTACCAATCCGAAACACGAGCGTGCCAAACAATTCCTGCAACAGGTGATGACACATTAAACTCGGGCCGTCTGAAATTTCAGACGGCATGATCGGTTTGAATGATTTTGAAAGTTGAAAATAATGTATTTTGTTGACCGTACTGCTGTTGTGCTGAAGCCGACCGCCCGTTTTTTGGAATGGCTGAAATCCGCCGATGAAAATATGCCCGACCTGACCGTCGAGCAACTGCGCACCAACTGCTCAGTATTCCTTGTGCCGCAATTTGACGAACCCGAATCCGTCATTTCCTATTTTGACGAACGCTACCAGCAGATTTTTGAAGCCGAATTGGCAGGCTGGGACATTGATAAAAGCAAATGGCCGCAAGACATGAGCTTGAAGGCTTTTTGGGAATTTTTCGATACCGAAATCCACGATATGGTTTTGGATATGGAAGAGGCGGAATTGAACATTACGCCTGTTTTCGACAATATGATGTAAAGCCGTGAGAAGTTTTCAGACGGCCTTAAAGCCCTCGCGTTCTTTGAAAATTCTGATTGTTTCCTTACACCTTTCGGCGTTGGCCTTATGCCTTGTCGAGTTTTACGGCTGGATGATGTGGCTGGGTTTGGCGGCATTGGCCGGCAGTTTTGCCTATGCTTGGCGCAGCGTTAATTTTCAGACTCAAAATGCGGTCAGAAAAATCATCATCGACCGCCAATACCGTGCGACGGTTTATTTGAATAACGAGGCAGAGGGAAGAAGTGCGGTTTTGCAAGACAGCAGTATGTTGACGGTTTATGCTTTGTTTTTGCAATGGAATGTTGACGGGAAAATAGTCAAACACTGCATCTTGCCCGATATGGCCGACCGCGATGCCTACCGCCGTCTGAAAGTGTGGGCGCGCTGGTGCCGTGAAAAAGAAGACAAAGCAGAACTTGCGGCAGATATAGATTAAACGGCCGTTTCAGACGGCCTTTTGAAGCGATAAATACAATGAAAACATTACAAGACTGGCTTTCTCATTTGGAGACTGCCCATAGTTCCGGCCTTATCGATATGGGTTTGGAACGCGTGGGAGAAGTGAAAAAACGCATGAATTTGGTGCCGCAATGTCCTGTCGTCGTGGTGGCGGGTACAAATGGCAAAGGCTCTGTATGCGCCTATTTGTCGCATATTTATAAAGAAGCCGGTTTTAAAGTCGGTACGCTGACCAGTCCGCACCTTCTGCGTTACAACGAACGAATCGCCATCAATACTCAGCCGGTTTCAGATGAATTGATTATTTCCTCATTTGAGCGTATCGAAGCGGCACGCGGCGAAATTTCGCTGACGTATTTTGAGTTTAATGCTTTGGCTGCCGTCGATATTTTCATGCGTGAAAATGTGGACGTAATGATTTTGGAAGTCGGTTTGGGCGGACGATTGGATGCTGTGAATGTATTTGACGGCGACTGCTCGGTCGTTACCAGCGTGGATTTGGACCATCAGGCATTTTTGGGCGATACCGTTGAGCAGGTCGGTTTTGAAAAAGCCGGAGTGTTCCGTGGTGGCAAACCAGCTGTGTGCGGTCAGAATCCTGCGCCTGAATCATTGGTCAAACACGCAGAAGAAATTGGCGCAAAACTGTTGATGGTTCAGCGAGATTTTGATTTTGCATCAATGGAAAGCGTACAGTGGAACTACCGCTTCCATCCGCAATCTTCAGACGGCCAAAGCCGTAACCGCAATTCCTTGCCGTTTCCTGCTTTGCGCGGTGCCTATCAGTTGTCCAATGCCGCGTGTGCATTGACGGTGTTGGAGTGTTTGAACGAACAATTGCCGGTTGATATCGGCGCGATTAAACGCGGTTTGCTGTTGGTTGAGAATCCTGGACGTTTCCAAGTTTTGCCCGGCCGTCCGCTGGTGGTTTTGGATGTCGGCCACAATCCGCACGCAGCCCGTGCTTTGCGCCGCAGTCTGATTAACCTTGCCTTTGCCCAAAAACGTACTGCTGTATTCAGTATGTTGTCCGACAAAGATATTGATGGCGTGCTGGAAATCGTTAAAGATCAGTTTGACGAGTGGAACATCGCGCCTTTAGATGTACCGCGCGGCATGACGATAGAGGCTTTGCAGGCCAAACTGGCTGAACACGGCATCGACAATGTAAATGTTTTTGAAACTGTCGCTGCTGCCTACCGCGCTGCTTTGGCTAAAGCAACCGAAAATGATAGAATCGTTGTTTTCGGCTCATTCCATACTGTTGCCGATGTAATGGCTGTTTTGAAAGAACACTAACGAGGAAATTATCATGTCCGACAATAAACAAAAAGAAACTCCAAACGGATACGATTTAGACGGTTACGAACAACTCAAACGTCGCAACCGCCGTCGCTTGGTCTTAGCCTCCGGCTTGGTGGTGGCATCGGGTATGCTGTTCGGTCTGGCACTGACTTCCGGCGACGATAAAAATTCACCGTTTAAAGAAGCACCTGTCGGTCAGAGCCAAGTCAAAACGGCTGATGAGCCGAGCAAGGCCGTTGTTTTAGAGCCGAATAAAGAGGATGTTGCGATGGCTGAAGAAGCAGCCCGCCATGCGGATGCCGAAGCGCAAAGCAAACCTCAAAATGCCGGCGACGAAGAAGACAATGCGCCGGTTGAAGTATTGAAGCCAAACCGTGAGTCTGCTCCCGAAGATGTCGGCGAGCCGTTGGTTTTGATTAATGATACTTTGGATGACGGCAATATTAAAGGTTTGGAAGAGTCTGAGCGTATTCAACGAGCTGAGGCCGCCAAACGCGAAGCTGCGGAGCGCCGAGCCGAAGAACGCCGCCAACGCCAGGCAGAACAACGTGCTGCGGCACGCAAGGCACAAGCCCAACAGGAAGCGGATGAAAAAGAAAACGCATTGGCTGCTAAAAAACGTGCACTTCAAGCGCGTGCTGAAAAAGCAGAGCGTGAAGCTGCTGCTGAACGCAATAAATTAGCACAATTGGAAAAAGCAGAGAAAGCCATTGCCGAGCGTAAATCTGCCAAAAACAGCAAAGACAGCGTAAAAGACAAGGCCGAACCTACTAAGAAAGCAGAAGCCAAAGTTGAAAAACCAAAAAATGAGAAGGCTAAACCAGAAACGGCCAAAGCAGAAAAAGCCGATAAGGTAAAAACTGCCGAGAAGCCGTCTGAAAAAGCCAAACCTAAAGCTGAAAAAGAAAAAGCAGAAGCCAAGCCTGCTAAAAAAGCCGCTATTCAGGCTGGTTATGCTGAAAAAGAACGCGCGCAGAGCCTGCAACGTAAAATGAAAGCCGCAGGTATCGATTCGACCATTACTGAAGTGATGACCGATAAAGGTAAGGTGTATCGCGTGAAATCAGCCAGTTATAAAAATGCACGCGATGCAGAGCGCGATTTGAACAAATTGCGTGTACATGGCATTGCCGGTCAGGTGACCAGTGAGTAATTTGCCTGTTGCCGATTTATTGGCGGCCGCCGTCATCGTCATCTGCATCATTATTTCGTTGACACGGGGTATTATTGCCGAAGCAGGAGCGATGGTGGCCTGGGTGGTATCGTTTATTGCAGCCAGAACGCTCGCCGTGCCGTTTGCCGATGTGGTCTTTAAATCGGTTGAGCCGCATTCCTTGGCGGTTGCCATGGGTTTTGCCGCTGTGTTTTTTCTGGCATGGCTGTTGCAGAAACTGGCACGATCGCTGTTGAGCAGTTTGATGTCTGCCGTTGGTTTAGGAAGCATCAACCGTTTGCTTGGCGGCGTATTCGGTGCTGTGAAAGGTGTGATTTTGGTGACACTGGCAGTGATGGTTTTTTCACACACTGATTTGCCGAAAACGGAAGAGTGGCAAAGTTCGCACACAATTCCGTATTTTGAATCACTTGCAGATGCTGCGATGCCTTATCTGCCTGGAAAAGATGCCGCAATGCCGCATCTTTCGGGTAAAGCAGCTGAAGTTGAAGAATTGGATGATTGAGTTTGACGGATTCAGACGGTCTATGGGCCGTCTGAATCCGTTTTTATTTGCGTAAATTTAGCATCATATTGTTAACAATTTGAGCAAACTCATCTAAATTATTTTATAATGACAGCTTACCCATTTAATCTTCAAACTCGGAGAAGCACGATATGTGTGGTGTATTAGGTTTGGTTAGTCATGAGCCGGTCAATCAGATGTTGTATGATGGTTTGCAGATGTTGCAACACCGTGGTCAGGACGCAGCAGGTATTGTTACTGCCGAAGGCAATATATTTCATATGCACAAGGGCAAAGGCATGGTGCGCGAAGTGT
>NZ_JBQCWY010000036.1:0-15813 GCF_051956955.1 Neisseria sp. P0021.S005
TTACGAATACTTCAACGGCAAAGACAACAGCCGCGAATGGCAGGAATTTAAAGCGCGTGTTGAAACCAGCCGTTTTCCTCGCAGTAAAAAACAACGGATTCTGCTGCAAAAATTCGACGAAGACGGCATATATCGAATCGGTGTCAAAACCGCCCTTTCATTCCCAAAATACCAAATCGACGAACTCGGCAAAGAAATCAGACCATGCCGTCTGAAAAAACGCCCACCTGTCCGTTAAATTAATCTATCCCTGTTTCAGACGGCCTGAAGCAGGGATTTTTTATAAAAAATAAGGGGAAAAACATGACTTGGCGCAGCCTGCTCATTCAAAACGGCGGTAAATTATCCTTACAACGCCGGCAACTGCTGATTCAACAAAACGGCGAGTCCCATACCGTACCATTAGAAGACATCGCCGTTATCATCATCGAAAACCGCGAAACCCTAATTACCGCCCCGCTCTTATCAGCCTTAGCCGATCATAGTGCAACCCTGCTGACATGTGATGAGCAATTCCTACCCTACGGACAATGGCTGCCTTATGCCCAATATCACCGCCAACTTAAAATCCTCAAGCTGCAACTGAATATAAGCGAACCCTTAAAAAAGCAACTCTGGCAACATATCGTCCGCCAAAAAATCCTAAATCAAGCATTTGTCGCAGACGAAACAGGCAATGATCTTGCAACCAAACGGCTGCGCACTTTGGCAGTCGAAGTCCGTTCAGGCGATACAGGAAACCGTGAAGCCCAAGCTGCCGCCCTCTACTTCCAAGCCCTCTTTGGGGAAAAGTTTACCCGTACGTCAATGCCGCATTGAACTACACCTACGCCGTACTCCGTGCAGCAGTAGCACGCGCCCTGACCTTATATGGTTGGTTGCCTGCATTAGGCTTGTTTCATAGGAGCGAACTAAATCCATTCAACCTCGCCGATGACTTTCTCGAACCCTTACGCCCATTGGCCGACCTGGTCGTTATACATTTGCATAAACAAGGCCGTCTGAAAACTGAACTGACACCCAACCTCAAACAAAACCTTATCAAGATCCTTCACTATCAAATCTGCATCGAACGGCAACATTTCAGCACCTTGGCTGCCATCGACAAAATGATTTCTTCATTTCAAGCCAGCGTAACTAACAAAAACGCTAAACAGCTGAAACTGCCCGAAATCTTGCCATTGAAAGAATACCAATATGAGTGAGGCTAAATTTATGAGGATTATCGTCTTCTTCGACCTACCTGTTACCACGGCGGCCAAGCGCAAAGCCGCCAATCAATTCCGCCAGTTCCTTTAAAAGATGGATACCAAATGCTCCAACTTTCCGTATACAGCCGTATTGTCAAAGGTCGAGATTCGTTGCAAAAACACCACAATAGGCTATGTGCAAACCTACCGCAAGAAGGCTCAATCCGCTGTTTGGAAGTAACAGAAAAGCAATATACCACCATGAAACTGCTGTTGGGAGAGCTGAAAATCCAAGAAAAAAGGGTAAATTCCGACCAACTATTATTATTTTAAGGCTGCTTTTTTAGACAAAATAAAACGGGAAACCCTTATAGAATAAGGGTTTCCCGTTGAAGTATTGTAGCACTGCGAAATGAGAAAGGGTCTATCCAAATAAAAAAGCACCACCTAAACAGGTAGTGCTTTCATATTAATTTGCTTATTCAGCAGAATCAGCTGCTTTATCAACCAATTCAACCAATGCCAAAGGAGCATTGTCGCCTTTACGGAAACCGTATTTCAGTACACGAATATAGCCGCCGTTACGAGCAGCAAAGCGTGGACCCAATTCGTCAAACAATTTAACTACAACATCACGATCGCGAGTGCGGTCAAAAGCCAAACGACGGTTTGCCAAAGAAGGTTTTTTACCCAAGGTAATCAAGGGCTCAACTACGCGGCGCAATTCTTTTGCTTTAGGCAAAGTTGTCACGATGGTTTCGTGAGTCAACAAGGAATTCGCCATATTGCGCAGCATCGCAGCACGGTGGCTGCTAGTACGGTTTAATTTGCGGTTGCCATTACGATGACGCATGTCATTATCCTTTAATCTTCAAACTTACGGCTTTTCTAAGCCTACAGGCGGCCAAGCTTCTAATTTGGAACCTAATGTCAGACCTTTAGAGGCCAACACTTCTTTGATCTCATTCAAAGATTTACGACCCAAATTAGGGGTCTTGAGAAGCTCGGTTTCAGTACGTTGAATCAAATCGCCAATATAGTAAATATCTTCAGCTTTCAGACAATTAGCTGAACGTACGGTTAATTCCAAATCATCTACAGGACGCAGCAAGATAGGATCGATAGGAGGTGCTTTTTCTTCAACCTCTTCAACCGGAGTACCTTGCAGATCTGCAAAAATAGACATTTGGTCAATTAAGATACGTGCGGCACTACGTACAGCTTCTTCTGGATCAATAGAACCATTGGTTTCAATATCCAAAACCAATTTATCCAAATCCGTGCGTTGCTCTACGCGTGCAGGTTCAACTTCAAAGCTAACACGACTGATGGGCGAAAAGCTCGCATCCAACTGAATCGCACCAATCTGTTTGTTCTCATCACGCAATACGCGACGGCCTGAAACAGACTGATAACCACGACCTTGCTCTACTTTAATTTCCATGTCGATTTGGCCATTGTCAGCCAAGTGGCAAATAACATGTTCAGGATTGATGATTTCCACATCGTGTGGCAAATCAATATCACCGGCTACAACTGCACCGGCACCTGTTTTCTTCAAAGTCAACTGAACTTGGTTACGACCGTGAAGCTTGAATACGATACCTTTAATGTTCAAGAGAACGTCAACAACATCCTCCTGAACACCATCAATAGTAGAGTATTCGTGCAATACGCCAGAAATAACTACTTCAGTTGGGGCAAAGCCATTCATGGATGACAGTAAGATACGACGCAAAGCATTACCTAAAGTATGACCAAAACCACGCTCAAATGGCTGCATAGACACCTTAGCTCGAGTAGAAGACAAGGTATCTACATCGATTTGACGAGGTTTCAAAAATTCGGTTGTGCTATTTTGCATTTAACTGTCCCTCATTGAGCTAGCATTATTTAGAGTAGAACTCTACCACCAGCTGTTCATTAATATCGCCAGACAATTCTGAGCGATCCGGCATATTTTTGAATACACCTTCCAATTTGTCGGCATCAACAGATACCCAGCTTGGCAAGCCAATTTGAGTAGCCAAGCTCAATGCCTCTTGGATACGTACTTGTTTCTTAGCTTTTTCACGAACAGCTACAACATCGCCTGCTTTAACTTGGAAAGAAGGGATATTAACAACCTGACCGTTTACAACGATAGCTTTATGAGAAACCAATTGACGTGCTTCAGCGCGGGTAGAGCCAAAACCCATACGATAAACGACATTATCCAAACGGGACTCCAGCAATTGCAACAGCAATTCACCGGTAGAACCTTTACGACGATCAGCTTCCGCAAAGTAACGACGGAATTGGCGTTCTAACACACCATAAATACGACGGATTTTTTGTTTTTCACGCAATTGCAAACCGTAGTCTGACAAACGTGGTTTTTTCGCACCGTGCTGACCAGGTGCAGAATCCATTTTACATTTTGAATCCAAAGAGCGACGTGCACTCTTCAAAAACAGATCCGTACCTTCGCGACGTGCTAATTTACATTTAGGGCCAATATAACGTGCCATGTTTTAAATCACTCCAATATTAAATACGACGTTTTTTAGGCGGACGGCAACCGTTATGAGGCAACGGGGTAACGTCAGTAATGCTGGTAATCTTGAAACCAAGAGCGTTTAAAGCACGTACAGAAGATTCGCGACCAGGGCCAGGGCCTTTAATGCGGACTTCTAAATTTTTAACGCCATACTCTTGGGCAACTTTACCAGCTGCTTCTGCTGCAACTTGTGCTGCAAATGGTGTACTTTTACGAGAACCTTTAAAACCAGCGCCGCCAGAGGTAGCCCAAGACAATGCATTGCCTTGACGGTCAGTGATTGTAATGATGGTATTGTTGAAAGATGCATGAACGTGCACAATACCTTCGCTTACGGTTTTACGTACTTTTTTACGTACACGCGAAGCTGTGTTTGCTTTAGCCATTAATCAAATTCCTTAAAATTTATTTCTTACCGGCAATCGCTTT
Source organism: Neisseria sp. P0021.S005 (assembly GCF_051956955.1). Classification (NCBI taxonomy): domain Bacteria; kingdom Pseudomonadati; phylum Pseudomonadota; class Betaproteobacteria; order Neisseriales; family Neisseriaceae; genus Neisseria; species Neisseria sp. P0021.S005. The sequence continues at coordinate 4,159 of NZ_JBQCWY010000036.1, forward strand.
GCGCGGACCTTTACGGGTACGAGCATTTGTGCGAGTGCGTTGACCACGACAAGGCAAGCCACGACGATGACGGAAGCCGCGATAGCAACCCATATCCATCAGTCGTTTAATGCTCATCGTTACTTCACGACGCAAATCGCCTTCAACTTCATATTTAGCAACTTGCTCACGCAAAGCGTCTAATTGAGCCTCGTCCAAATCTTTTGCTTTAGTAGTAGGAGCAATATTTGCTGCCTCACAAATCAATTTAGCACGAGTCGCACCAATACCATAAATAGCCTGAAGGCCAATTACGATATGGGCATTATTAGGGATATTTACCCCTGCAATACGAGCCATATTTTTTCCTTTTTAGGGCAAAGTATGTCACTATACCACAAAATCAATAGTTAAGAAAACTAGCTTCTTAACCTTGACGTTGTTTGTGACGTGGGTCAGTACAAATTACGCGAACTACACGATTACGACGAATAATCTTGCAATTGCGACAAATTTTCTTTACAGAAGGTTGTACACGCATTTTATTTCCTTTTATCGTTTATCTTGCTCGGAAAACAATCCGAGCACGGGTTAAATCATAAGGAGTTAATTCAACTGTTACCTTATCACCTGGAGAAATACGGATATAGTGCATTCGCATTTTTCCAGAGATATGACCAAGTACTACATGATCATTTTCCAGTTTTACTTTAAACGTTGCATTGGGCAAAGTCTCAAGGATTTCACCCTGCATCTGTATGGTATCTTCTTTAGCCATAAGCCTACTTACGTGATAAAGATTTCATATCTGGACGACTCATCAAATCTTCATACTGACTGCTCATTACGTAGGAATTGATTTGCGTCCTAAAATCCATTGTAACGACAACCAAGATAAGCAAAGATGTTCCGCCTAAATAGAAAGGTACATTCAATGCTGTCGTTAAAAATTCAGGTATCAGACAGATTGTAGTGATATACAAAGCACCAAATAATGTTAGTCTCAGTACAACTTTTTCCAAATATCTAGAAGTTTGCTCACCTGGGCGAATACCAGGTACAAATGCACCACTTTTCTTCAAATTCTCAGCCATTTCTTTAGGGCTAAATACTAAAGCAGTATAGAAATAGCAGAAGAAGATAATAGTTGTTGCAAACAATCCAATATACAAAGGCTGTCCGTGTTGCAGCATTGCAGCAACCTTATGAAGAACAGAATTCGTACTATTTGAACCAAACCAACCTAAAAGTGTAGATGGAAATAAAATAATACTGGAAGCAAAAATAGGAGGAATAACACCTGCCATATTTAGCTTGAACGGCATATGAATGCTTTGTCCCGGCATTATTCCAGAGCCAAACTGTCTTTTAGCATAATGCACAGGAACTTTACGCTGAGCACTCTCAAAATAAACTACAGCATAGATCAACAGCAAAATACCAATCACAATTGATACCGCCATCAACATACTCATAGAGCCTTGTTCAGTCAAAGTTAATAACCGAACAATACCGGATGGGATACCCGATACAATGCCTGCTGTAATAATTAAAGAAATACCATTACCAATACCACGCTCGGTAATTTGCTCCCCTAACCACATCAGAAACATAGTACCTGTAACCAAACAGACCACTGTAGAAATATGAAACTCAAGCGAACTCGTTACAACAACACCTTGTTGATAAACAAATGTTGCAACACCAAAGCTTTGCAATACAGCCAATAATACCGTCCCATACCTAGTATATTTCGTAATTATTTTCCTACCAGCCTCACCTTCCTTCTTTAAAGCTTTTAAAGAAGGAACAATTTCAGAAGCAAGCTGAACAATAATCGACGATGAAATATAAGGCATGATACCAATTGCAAATATACTAAAGCGCTCCAACGAACCACCCGAGAACATATTTAACATTCCGAATATGCCGTTTGCAGCGCCTTCGTATAACTTAGCTAATGCAACAGCATCTACGCCCGGTACCGGTATATGAGCACCAATACGGAAAACGACTAAAGCACCTAAAAGGAACACCAGACGTTTTTTCAGATCACCAAATTTGGATAATCCTGATAAAGATTGTTGATTAGCCACTGTAGTGCAAGCCTTATTCTTCTACTTTACCACCGGCAGCTTCAATAGCAGCTTTAGCACCTTTAGTAGCTTTTACACCTTTCAAGGTAACTGCTTTTGAGATTTCACCAGAAGCAATAACTTTTACATTAGAAGCAGTTGCAGGAATCAGACCAGCTTGTTTAAGAACCAAGACATCAATCTCGTTCACAGCAATCAGATTCAATTCACTCAAACGAACTTCAGCATTAGCGGCCGCAGTCAAAGATTTGAAACCACGTTTCGGCAGACGACGTTGCAAAGGCATTTGACCGCCTTCAAAACCTACCTTGTGGAAGCCACCAGAACGGCTTTTTTGACCTTTATGACCACGACCACCTGTCTTACCCAAGCCGCTACCAATACCACGGCCTACACGACGACTAGCGTGAGTAGCACCCTCAGCAGGTTGAATAGTATTCAAAAACATATTAAGACTCCACTTTCAACAAGTAGCTGATTTTATTGATCATGCCACGGTTTTCAGGGGTATCCAAAACCTCTACAGTATGTTCACGACGGCGCAAACCTAAACCGCGAGCACATGCACGATGAGATTCAATTGTACCGATCAGGCTCTTAACCAATGTAACTTTAATCTTTTTTTGCTCAGTCATGGTTAGCTCCCAAAATATCTTCTACTGTCAAGCCACGTTTAGCAGCAATATCAGCAGGGGTATACAATTTAGACAAACCGTCTAATGTAGCGCGTACAATATTGTAAGGATTAGTAGAACCATGTACTTTAGCTGAAATGTTATGAATACCCATAGCATCAAATACTAAACGCATTGGACCACCAGCTTTCACACCGCTACCTTCTTTAGCAGGTTGCATAAATACCTTAGTAGCACCATGACGACCAATAACTTCATGATGAATAGTACCGTTTTTCAAAGGTACTTTAATCATAGAGCGTCGAGCTTGATCCATTGCTTTTTGAACAGCAACTGGTACTTCTTTTGATTTACCTTTGCCCATACCGATGCGACCATCACCATCACCAACAACAGTCAGTGCAGAGAAAGCCATGATACGGCCACCTTTAACTACTTTAGTCACGCGATTAACTGCGACCATCTTTTCAATCAGGCCGTCACCGCGTTCTTCAATTTCATGTTTTGCCATCTGAAAGTCTCCAAATATTAGAAGCTTAAACCATTTTCACGTGCAGCTTCAGCCAAAGCTTTCACACGACCGTGATATTGGAAACCTGAACGGTCAAAAGCAACTTTTTCAACACCCACTGCTTTAGCTTTTTCAGCAATACGCTTACCAACTACAGCTGCTGCTTCAACGTTACTACCTGATTTCAGGCTACTACGTACTTCAGCTTCCAATGTAGAGGCTTGAGCCAATACTTTATCACCTTCAGCACTAATTACTTGAGCATAAATATGATTATTGCTGCGGAACACACATAATCTTACCATTTTCAAGTCCGCAATACGCGCACGGGTTTTGCGTGCACGACGGAGTCGGGTTGTATGTTTATCCATTAGTGAACCTCAATTATTTTTTCTTGGCTTCTTTCATCACTACTACTTCACCCACATAACGAACACCTTTACCTTTATAAGGCTCAGGAGAACGGAATGCACGAATTTCAGCAGCGACTTGGCCAACCACTTGTTTATCTGCACCAGTCAAAACGATTTCTGTTTGGCTAGGAGTTTGAACAGAAACACCTTCAGGCATTTCGTATACGATTGGATGAGAGAAACCCAAAGACAAGTTCAAAACTTTGCCCTGAGCTTGGGCACGATAACCCACACCAATCAATTGAAGTTTTTTCTCAAAACCTTCAGAAACACCCTTAACCATGTTATTAACCAATGCACGAGCAGTACCAGACATAGCATTAGCCTGTTTACTGTCATTTTTTGCAGCAAAAGTCAATTTACCATCGTTCAGTTCAATAGCAACATCGGAATGCAAAGGAAAAGACAATTCGCCGTTTTTACCTTTGATAACCAATGCATCTGTTCCGAATTTTACTTCTACACCAGCAGGAACAGTCACTGGGTTTTTTGCGACGCGTGACATTTACTTTTCTCCACTAGGCTACGATGCACAACAACTCACCACCAACACCCTCAGAACGGGCTTTGCGATCAGTCATTACACCTTTAGAAGTACTAACAATAGCGACACCCAGGCCATTCATTACGCTAGGGATCTCACTTGATGCTTTGTAAATACGCAAACCTGGACGTGAAACACGTTTAATTTGCTCAATCACAGGACGACCTGCATAGTATTTCAATTGAATTTCCAATACCGGTTTTGCATCAGCAGAAACCGCAAAATCCTCGATATAACCTTCTTCTTTCAGAACTTTTGCAATTGCACATTTCAGTTTAGAAGAAGGCATGGCAACTGCTGCTTTATTAGCACGTTGCGCATTGCGAATACGAGTCAACATATCGGAAATAGGATCATGCATACTCATTATTTATACTCCTATTACCAGCTAGCTTTAACAACACCAGGGATCTCGCCACGCATAGCGATTTCACGGATTTTAATACGGCCCAAACCAAATTTACGGAAAGTGCCACGAGGACGACCTGTTAAAGCACAACGACGACGTTGACGTACAGGTGCTGCATTACGAGGAATGGATTGAAATTTCAAACGTGCCTCAAAACGTTCTTCTTCAGTCGCATTAGCATCATTAATAACAGCGAAAATTGCCTCACGTTTAGCTGCAAACTTTTTCGCCAATGCTTGACGTTTCAGCTCACGATTAATAAGTGCTTTCTTAGCCATGATTATCCTTTAAACGGAAACTTGAACAGTGACAACAAAGCTTTCGCTTCTTCATCAGTTTTTGCAGTAGTTGTAATAGTAATATTCAAACCACGCAAAGCATCGATTTTATCGTATTCAATTTCCGGGAAAATAATTTGCTCACGAACGCCCATATTGTAATTGCCACGACCATCAAATGATTTACCGCTTACACCGCGGAAGTCACGTACGCGAGGCAATGCAATAGTAATCAAACGATCTAAGAATTCAAACATTTGATCACGACGCAATGTTACTTTGCAACCAACTGGATAGTTATCACGGATTTTAAAACCTGCGATAGATTTACGAGCAACAGTAACAACTGGTTTTTGACCAGCAATTTTCTCTAAATCAGAAACAGCATGCTCCATTACTTTTTTATCAGCAACAGCTTCACCTACACCCATATTTAAGGTGATTTTTTCAATACGTGGAACTTCCATTACTGATTTGTAACCAAATTGTTTAACCAATTCAGGAACAACTGTATCTTTATAAAACTCTCTCAAACGAGCCATGTTATCTCCTTATGCTCCAATGATAGAGCCATTTGATTTGAAGAAACGAACGCGTTTAACTTTGCCTTCATTTTCAATCAGCTTAATACCAACACGGTCTGCTTTATTAGTTTCCGGATTCAGGATTGCAATATTAGAAATATCTAAAGGCATTTCTTTAGCAATAATGCCACCCTCAATACCACGCATTGGATTAGGTTTTTGATGGCGTTTTACAACATTAACACCCTCAACAACAACTTTATCACCCAATACTCGAACTACTTGACCTTGCTTACCTTTATCTTTACCGGTAATCACTACAACCTGATCGCCTTTAATGATTTTATTCATCGCGCTATTCCTTATAATACTTCAGGCGCCAATGAAACGATTTTCATAAATCGCTCAGTACGCAATTCACGGGTTACCGGACCAAAAATACGGGTACCCAGAGGTTCAAGTTTATTATTCAACAACACAGCAGCATTGTTATCGAATTTAATTAACGCACCATCAGGACGACGCACACCTTTAGCAGTACGAACAACTACCGCATTGTATACATCACCTTTTTTGACACGACCACGCGGGGCTGCATCTTTAACTGCAACTTTAATAATGTCGCCAACAGAAGCGTAGCGACGCTTAGATCCGCCTAATACTTTGATGCACATTACGCGACGCGCACCAGAGTTATCAGCCACATCTAAGATGGTCTGCATTTGAATCATATTAGTACCTTTAAATTAACCAACTTAATTTACCACTTTCATATAACTCGCACCTTACTTTAAGCTGCTTATTAAATGAAACCATCACGGTTCTAGTAAACCAGTCTTGGATCCCGAAGGGAGAGAAACTTCCATAAGAAGCTGGAAGATAAGAAACGAAGTTTACACGCAAATTAACTTTGCTGCAAGACTTCGTTTCTTATTAAGCTGCATTACTGTGTTTTAAATCAAACAGTACGGGCTTTCTCAACCAATTCCTTTACAACCCAAGACTTGGTTTTTGACAAAGGACGAGATTCCTCGATTACCACTACATCACCAATGCCATATTGATTGTTTTCATCATGGGCATGGATTTTAGTTGATAAACGAATAATTTTACCGTACAGAGGGTGTTTAACCTTACGTTCAACCAATACTGTAACAGTTTTGTCCATTTTGTCGCTTACCACTTTGCCTTGCAAAGTACGAACATTTTTAGCTTCGCTCATTACTTAGCACCTTTTTCAGTTAAAATGGTTTTAATACGAGCAATATCGCGACGTACACGTTTCAACTCGCTAGATTTACCCAACTGACCGGTTGCATTTTGCATGCGTAAGCCAAACTGAGCTTTCAACAAGTCCAACAAATCAGAGTTTAATTGCTCAATAGATTTGTCTTTCAATTCATTTGCTTTCATTATTGACCCACCTGTCTTACTACAAAGGTTGTAGGAATAGGCAATTTGGCAGCGGCCAATTCAAATGCTTCACGAGCCAAAGACTCAGGAACACCGTCCATTTCGTACAATACTTTGCCTGGTTTAACTTCAGCAATGTAATATTCCACATTACCTTTACCGCCACCCATACGAACTTGGATAGGTTTTTCAGTAATTGGTTTATCAGGGAATACACGAATCCAAATACGACCGCCACGTTTAATATGACGAGTCATAGTACGACGAGCAGCTTCGATTTGGCGGGCAGTCAAACGACCACGACCTACGGCTTTCAAACCGAACTCACCGAAACTTACTTTGTTACCGCGAGTAGCAATACCGGTATTACGACCTTTTTGTTGCTTGCGATATTTCAGTCTAGTTGGCTGCAGCATTACGTCCACCTGCCTTTCTTTGTTTCTTCTCATGCTCAGGTTTAGAAGATTTAATATTACCTTCTGTATAAACCCAAACTTTCAGACCCAGTACACCATAAGTAGTGTGCGCTTCGCTAGTTGCATAATCTACGTTCGCACGCAAAGTATGCAAAGGCACACGACCTTCACGGTACCATTCGCTACGAGCGATATCAGCACCATTCAGACGACCTGAAGTCATGATCTTGATGCCTTTAGCACCAGAACGCATTGCATTTTGCATTGCACGTTTCATAGCGCGACGGAATTGAACACGTTTTTCAAGCTGCTGGGCAATACCATCAGCAATGATTTGTGCATCCAATTCAGGACGACGAATCTCTTCAATATTTACATGAACAGGCACACCCATCAGAGTTTGCAAGTCACGCTTCAAGATTTCAATATCCTCACCTTTTTTACCAATAACCACACCTGGACGAGCAGAGTGAATAGTAATACGTGCAGATTTAGCAGGACGCTCGATCACTACGCGACCAACTGAAGCATTAGCCAGTTTTTTACGCAAGTAGTTACGAACATCAATATCTTGTTTCAAAACAGTAGAAAAGTCGGTGCTTTTAGCAAACCATTTTGAAGACCAGTCTTTAGTTACCGCCAGGCGAAAGCCTGTAGGGTTAATCTTTTGTCCCATAGCTTTTCCTTAGTTGCCCACTGTCACGTTAATATGACAAGTTTGTTTCTCGATGCGGTTACCGCGACCTTTGGCACGAGCTTGAAAACGTTTCAAGCTTGGACCTTTGTCAACAAAGATAGTTACCACTTTCAGTTCGTCAATGTCTGCACCATTGTTGTGTTCGGCATTGGCGATTGCTGATTCCAATACTTTTTTAATCAGCTCAGCACCTTTTTTAGGGCTGAATGCCAAGATATTCAAAGCTTGGGCAACGTCTTTACCACGAATCAAATCAGCTACCAAACGAGCTTTTTGAGCTGAAATACGGGCGTTTTTATGTTGTGCACTTACTCTCATGATTCACCTTATTTCTTTTTAGCCTTTTTATCGGCCAAGTGGCCTTTAAAGGTACGGGTCAATGAGAACTCACCTAATTTATGACCAACCATGTTGTCACTGATAAACACAGGCACGTGAGTGCGACCGTTGTGTACAGCGATAGTCAGACCAATGAAATCAGGCAAAATGGTAGAACGACGTGACCAAGTTTTAATTGGGCGTTTGTCGTTGCTTGCACGAGCAGCATCTACTTTTTTCAGCAAATGCAGGTCTACATATGGGCCTTTTTTTAATGAACGAGCCATACTAATTAACCTTTATTTGAGTAACGACGACGAACAATCATGTTATCCGTGCGTTTGTTATTACGAGTGCGGTAGCCCTTAGCAGGAGTACCCCATGGGCTAACCGGTTCGCGAGCTTCACCAGTACGGCCTTCACCACCACCATGCGGGTGATCAACAGGGTTCATTACAACACCACGAACGGTCGGACGAATACCACGCCAGCGGTTAGCACCAGCTTTACCGATTTTTTTGAGGCTTTGTTCTTCGTTACCAACTTCACCGATAGTTGCACGGCAATTTACGCTAATTTTGCGTACTTCACCAGAACGCAAACGAACTTGAGCGTAAGCACCTTCTTTTGCAAGCAATACCGCAGAAGCACCAGCAGAACGCGCAATTTGCGCACCTTTACCTGGTTTCATTTCGATACAGTGAATAGTTGTACCAACAGGAATATTGCGGATCGGCAAAGTGTTACCTACTTTGATAGCAGCCTCAGCACCGGAAACCAATACTGCACCGGCTTGAATACCACGAGGAGCAATGATGTAGCGACGCTCACCATCTGCATAGCACAACAGTGCGATAAATGCAGTACGGTTAGGGTCATATTCGATACGCTCTACTTTTGCAGGGATACCGTCTTTGTTACGTTTAAAATCTACAACGCGGTAATGATGTTTATGGCCACCACCTTTATGACGGGTAGTGATATGACCATTGTTGTTACGACCGGCAGTAGAATTTTTCTTTTCTAGCAGAGGTGCATAAGGTGCACCTTTGTGCAAACCTTCTGTTACCACGCGAACCATGCCGCGACGGCCTGCAGAGGTCGGCTTCATTTTAACGATTGCCATTTTGTTTATTCCTTATCTGCAGCTGCAGCAGCGGCTTCCAAATCCAACTCTTGACCGGCAGCCAAGCTTACATAAGCCTTTTTAACATCGCTGCGACGACCTAAAGTGCGACCAAAACGTTTAACTTTACCTTTAATGGTAACAGTAGTAACGTCTGCAACTTGAACGCCGAACAGCAGCTCAACAGCCGCTTTAATTTCAGGTTTTGTTGCATTTGCCAAAACTTTAAACGTCATTTGGTTACGTTTTTCAGCCAATACGTTGCTTTTTTCAGAAACGATAGGTGCCAAGATTACTTGAGTCAAACGTTGTTGATTCATACCCATTGCTCCTCTAATTGTGCAACTGCATCTTTAGTGATAACGACTTTTTTGTAACGCAGCAAGCTGTAAGGATCAACTTGTTGAGCTTCCAAAACCAATACGTTAGGCAAGTTGCGTGAAGCCAAGTAAACATTCTCGTCGAGCTGTTTAGTTACAAACAGAACTTGCTCCAAACCCAAATTTTTCACTTGTTCAGCAAAAACTTTGGTTTTAGGAGTTTCAGCAGTCAATGCTTCGATTGCAAACAAACGTTCATCACGAGCCAATTGGGACAAAATAGTCGCCATACCGGCACGGTACATTTTACGGTTCACTTTTTGAGTGAAGTTTTCGTCAGGTTTGTTTGGGAATGCACGACCACCTTTACGCCACAGCGGAGAAGAAGTCATACCGGAACGAGCACGACCGGTACCTTTTTGGCGCCATGGTTTTTTAGTAGAGTGGTTTACTTCGGCACGAGTCTTTTGAGCACGATTACCAGAACGGGCATTTGCCAAGTAAGCAGTAACCAGTTGGTGAACCAGAGCTTCATTGTATTCACGAGCAAACAAAGCATCAGAAACAGCCAAGCTGCCAGATACTTGTCCTTTAGCGTCAATTACTTTCAATTCCATTACGCACCTACTTTCACGCTAGGACGAACCACGACGTCGCTGTTAACCGAACCCGGAACAGCACCTTTAACCAACAAGAGTTGGCGTTCAGCATCAACACGCACAACTTCCAATTTTTGAACAGTTGCTTTAGTGTTACCGTATTGACCTGCCATACGTTTACCAGGGAACACGCGACCAGGGTCTTGTGCCATACCGATAGAACCAGGAACACGGTGAGAACGGGAGTTACCGTGGGAAGTACGTTGAGCACCGAAGTTATGACGTTTGATCGTACCAGAGAAACCTTTACCTTTAGAGGTACCGGTTACATCTACCAATTGACCAACTTCAAACATAGAAACGGTAATTTCATCACCGACTTTTAATTCAGCCAGCTTTTCTTCAGTCAAAGCAAACTCAACCAAACCGCGACCAGCTTCAACACTCGCTTTAGCAAAGTGACCGGCTTCAGTTTTGTTGACACGATTAGCTTTTTTCTGACCAAAGGTAACTTGTACAGCAGTGTAGCCGTCAGTATCTTTGGATTTCACTTGTGTAACGCGGTTGGCAGACATATCCAAAACAGTTACCGGAACAGAAACACCCTGTTCGTCGAACACGCGAGTCATACCAACTTTGCGTCCAACCAGACCTAAAGTCATGATTATTTTCCTTTTAAGTAAAGGGGCGGGCTACGATTGGCCTGCCTTTCAGACAAAGTTAAACTTGATACGGATGTACCAAGTCCACCATTATAATTGACAAATCAAAGAAATATCAACAAAAATTTCAATTTAACTTCTTAAAACCATCATTTTTTTCGGATGAAGCGTTGCCAAATGTCTGACAATTTTCAGACGGCCTAAGAATTCTATAAAAAAACCGAACAGCCAAGCTGTTCGGTTTTTCAGTTCTTATTGAACTTTAATTTCTACATCCACACCCGCTGGAAGATCCAGTTTCATCAGTGCATCAGTAGTTTTGTCAGTCCAGTCCACGATGTCCATCAGACGCAAGTGGGTACGGATTTCCAATTGTTCACGAGAAGTTTTATTCACGTGAGGAGAACGCAAGATGTTGAAACGTTCGATTTTAGTTGGCAAAGGAATCGGACCTTTAACAACAGCGCCAGTACGTTTGGCAGTTTCAACGATTTCTTGCGCAGAACGGTCAATCAGACTGTAATCATAAGCTTTCAGGCGGATACGGATTTTTTGGTTTGCCATTTATCAATATCCCTCAATTAAGCAATTACAGAAGAAACCACACCCGCACCTACGGTACGACCACCTTCGCGAATCGCAAAGCGCAGACCTTCTTCCATAGCGATAGGCGCAATCAGTTCTACAGTAATGGTTACGTTCTCACCTGGCATTA
>NZ_JBQCWY010000037.1:0-15772 GCF_051956955.1 Neisseria sp. P0021.S005
AGCCATAAAGATATTTATAACATGCCGCTACATTCTTCCTTCAACACTGACCATAGGAGTCAAAAATGAAAGTAAAAGCCCTGCTTGCAATTGCCGCCGCCATGAGCCTCGCTGCCTGTGCCGCACCCGAAGCCCATCAACATGACCATGGTCACCGTCACGAGCACAATCATGACCACGGCCGTACACACGATCATGATGCCCGTGTTCAATCATTCAGCTGCGAAAATGGCCTGTCTGTACAAATCCGAAACCTGAGCACCGATCAAGTTGAATTACGCCTTGACGACAAAGTTGCCACCCTGTCTTCTGCCGTTGCAGGTTCAGGCGAACGCTATGTTGCCAACCAAGGCTTGTTCGGTAAAGGCGCCGAATGGCATCAAAAAGGCAGCGAAGCATTCTTCGGCTTCACTGACCCATACGGCAACAAAGTAGAAACTTCTTGCTCTGCCCGCTAATTTCTACTTAGCAATAGAATAGCTGAAGGCCGTCTGAAAACTTGTTTCAGATGGCCTTTCATATTGGATAAAACGAAATTTCCGTTTAAGGATAAAATGCAAATATGAGGCTATTTGAAGGTTCAAAATACGTCCATACTCCACGGATAAGTAAGACCCTTTAAAAGGTATCTTCTCCGACAATGCATTATTTCAAAATCATTAAATATATATCTACCTTAATTTAAAACTTTTTCCAAGATTTCTTTAAGGTTTTCATCATCTTCATCCAAAATTAATTTTTCTGAAATATTATGAAGACAATGTTCCAAATCAATGGCTAAGGCTACTTGGTTTTGATAGGATAATTTTGGATAGAGTTCAAGTAAAACCCAATAAATGCATATACTATCATTTGAGTAAAAAATATTTGAAACGAATGGAAGTAATGTGTCTTGTCGTTCTACAAAGATTTCGACAATTTCACTAAAAACAGGAAAGTTCGCATCTCCCAACCATCCTGAGAGCCACTCCCCCATCTCAATTAATTCCTCATCGTTGCAGTCCTTAATTTTTTTGCAAGCCTTGATGTCAAACTTATCTTTAGGGCGCATAGGATACCTCATTGCTTTATTAAAGACTTACGAATACAGAATTGTAATGATTGATCTCAATTCTAGACAAATGATTATTCGTCATTCCTGTATCCTCAACAAATTTTCTCTGAAGTAAGAGTTATTTTGTGCAATTAAACTCCTACCCTGCAATAACTTGAAACCCTATCCTGCATTTTACCTAAATCACAAATCCCAATTACCCTTCAAAATCTATTCGCTATACAAAACAGATTCAATAAACAAAGGCCGTCTGAAAACCTATTACCAAAGTTTTCAGACGGCCTTTATCTTAGACCAAATAATTAAGCGTAATGTCTTTCTTCGCCTTTACCGTCAACGTTGTCGGCACAACGTTTACAGATGGTTTCATGGCCTGCAACTGCGCCCACATCGTGGGTATAGTGCCAGCAGCGTTCGCATTTTTCACCATCACTGGCTTTAGCGGTTACAGTAAGTTCATTACCTACTTTCACTTCAGCTTTAGACACCAGCAAAGCAAAACGCAATTCTTCGCCCAAAGTGTTCAGATAATCGGCAATTTCTTCCGGAGCCGTAATTTCGGTTTCGACTTGCAATGAAGAACCGACGGTTTTATCCGTACGCAAAGGCTCGATGGCGGCAGTTACTGCTTCGCGTGCTTCGCGGATTGCCGTCCATTTTTTCACCAATTCGGCTTCGGCTTTTTCATTGATGGATGGGAACTCATGCCAGGTGTGGAAGAGGACGCTGTCTTCTTCGCCGCCACCAATGATGTCCCATGCTTCCTCTCCGGTAAAGCACAAAATCGGCGCAATCAGCAGAACCAAACTGCGTGTGATGTGATACAGGGCTGTTTGCGCACTGCGGCGTGCATGGCTATCTGCTTTGGTGGTGTAGAGGCGGTCTTTCAGGATATCGAGGTAGAACGCGCCCAAGTCTTCCGAGCAGAAAGAAACAATGTCTTTTACGGCAAAGTGAAAGGCATAACGCGGATAGTAGTCGCCTGCCAGACGCTCTTGTAGCTGACGCGCCAATACCACGGCGTAGCGGTCGATTTCCACCATATCTGCCTGTTGCACGGCATCTTCAATAGGATTGAAGTCGCTGAGGTTGGCAAACAGGAAGCTCAAAGTGTTGCGGATACGACGGTAGCTTTCAGTAACGCGTTTGAGGATTTCTTTGGAAATCGCCAATTCACCGCTGTAATCGGTAGATGCCGCCCACAGACGCAGGATGTCCGCACCGAATTCATTGTAAACTTCTTGCGGTGCGACGACGTTGCCGATGGATTTCGACATTTTACGGCCATTTTGGTCAACCACGAAACCATGGGTCAGCAGCTGTTTGTATGGTGCACGACCCATGGATGAGGCGCAACCGGTCAACATAGAGGATTGGAACCAGCCGCGGTGTTGGTCGCTGCCTTCGAGGTAGAGGTCGGCAGGCCAGTCTAATTCTTCGCGCTGTTTCAAGACGGAATAATGGGTCGAGCCTGAGTCGAACCATACGTCCATGGTATCGGAAAGTTTGTCGTAATTTTCGCAATCTTCCGCGCTCAAGAGTTCGCTCTTATCAAGAGAGAACCATGCTTCGATGCCTTTTTCTTCGATGCGTTGTGCTACTTTCTCCAAAAGCTCAGCAGAGTTCGGATGCAGCTCACCGGTTTCTTTGTGAACAAAGAAGGTCATCGGCGTGCCCCAGTAGCGTTGGCGCGAAACCACCCAGTCAGGACGACCTTCAATCATGGCTTCCAAACGCGCACGACCCCATGACGGGAAGAATTCAGTGTCATCAACGGCTTTGATGGCTTTGTCGCGCAGGGTTTTACCGTCAGCACCTGCTTTGTCCATACCGACAAACCATTGGCCGGTCGCACGGTAAATCAACGGCGTTTTGTGGCGCCAGCAGTGGGCGTAGCTGTGTTCGATTTTACTGCTTGCCAAAAGGTTGCCGGTTTCTCCCAGCCATTGCAGGATGACGGGATTGGCTTCCCAAACGCTCATACCAGCGACACGAGGTGTTTCGCTGATGTATTTGCCTTCGGCGTTGACAGGGTTGTAAAGCTCGATACCGTATTTATTGCAGACAGCGTAGTCTTCCAGACCATGCGCAGGCGCAGTGTGCACCAAGCCGGTACCGGCGTCGGTGGTAACGTGTTCGCCGTTGAGCATGAGGATATCGCGTTCGAGGAACGGATGGTTCATGTGCAGGTTTTCCAGCTTGTCGCCGGTGGTTTCTGCCAATACTTTCAGGTCGTCTGAAGCGAAGCCGTAGCGTTTGAGCGCATCTTCTGCCAAATCTTTGGCCAACACCAATTTGCCTTTAGGCGTATCAATCAATTGATACACCACGTCTGCGCCAGCTGAAACAGCTTGGCTCGCAGGCAAAGTCCAAGGCGTGGTTGTCCAGATAACGGCAAACGCTTTGCCTTCGATGTCGGACAAACCGAATGCGGCGGCAAGCGCGGCATTGTCTTTAAACGGATAGGCAACGTCAATCGCAGGCGATACTTTGTCTTTGTATTCCACTTCTGCTTCCGCCAGTGAAGAGCCGCAGTCCAAGCAGAACTGAACCGGTTTCGCGCCGCGGTAGAGATAGCCGGATTTGTAGATTTCGCCGAGCATACGCACGGTATCGGCTTCGGTTTTGAAATCCATGGTCAGGTAAGGATTGTCCCAATCGCCCAACACACCCAAGCGGATAAAGTCTTTTTTCTGACGGGCAATCTGTTCGGCGGCGTATTCGCGGCACAATTCGCGGAAACGGGCTTTGGGCATGTCTTTGCCGTGCAGCTTCTCTACCATCACTTCGATGGGCAGGCCGTGGCAGTCCCAGCCCGGCACATAAGGCGCATCAAAACCGGCTTGGGTTTTGCTGCGGATAATAATGTCTTTGAGAATTTTATTGACGGCATGACCGATGTGGATGTCGCCGTTGGCATACGGAGGACCGTCGTGCAGAATAAATTTCGGACGGCCTTTGGCGATTTCACGCAGTTTTTGGTAGCGTTTTTGCTCGTACCAGCTTTTCAGCCATGCAGGCTCGCGCTTGGCAAGATTGCCGCGCATTGGAAACGGGCTCTCGAGCAGGTTTACGGTTTTACTGTAATCGGTCATTTTCTAATCTCTATTGTTGCGGTATTTCGGTTTCAGACGGCCTGATTGCTCATTTTAAAAAGAACAGGCCGTCTGAAAGAATTCAAAGGACTTATTGTAGCCCAATTGTCTTGATTTTATAAGCGTATAGAAGCGTTTCTATGGTTTCCAAACCTTTGCATCTTCCATATCTTGCAAAATTTGGGTTTTCAATGCTTCGATACTTTCAAATTTTTTCTCGTCACGCAGTTTGTGCAGGAAGCGGACGAAGATGCGCTGGCCGTACAAATCGCCGTTGAAATCGAACAGGTGGACTTCCAACTTTTGCGAACGGTTGTTGCTGACAGTGGGGTTAAAACCAAAGCTGGCCACGCCCCGGCGCGTACCGAATGCGCCGTCAGCTTCGACGACAAATACGCCGCTTAGCGCATAATGATACGGGGGAAGCTGGACGTTGGCGGTAGGCGAGTTGATGGTGCGGCCGAGTTTTTGCCCGTGCTTGACCTTGCCGCTTAACACGTAATCGTGCCCCAACAGTTTTTTGGCGTATTCCAACTTGCCGTCTGAAAGGGCTTGGCGGACGGCGGTACTGCTGGTGCGGATGTCTTCAACGATAACGGACGGTGTGCACTCGGTTTGCATATCAGGCTGTTGTGCCAAAAGTTCGAAACAGCCTTCCCGACCCGCACCGAAACGGAAATCATCGCCAATCAGCAGATAACGCGTATTGAGCGTTTTTCGCAAAAGCCGGTCGATAAACGTTTGTGCGCTCATCTCGGAGAAAGTTTGGTTAAAGCGCAAAACCCAAATGGCATCCACACAGCCGGTTTCACGCAAAAGGCGCAATTTAGTACGCAGCGGACTGATGCGGTAAGGCAGCTTTTTCCCGGCTTTACGCGCAAAAAACTCTTTGGGCTGAGGCTCAAAAATAACAACGACAACAGGCAGACCGCGCCGGTCTGCCTCTCGTTTGAGTTTTTGCAGGATATGTTTGTGCCCGAGGTGTACGCCGTCGAAGTTGCCAATGGTTACGGCGGCTCCTTGCGGAAATTGGGGCGGATGTCGCTGTCCAAGCCAGATGTTCATGGGTAGTTGGTAGTGTGTTTGAATAGGCGGCTATTGTAAACGTTATTGCCGTTTCAATAAACCTTAGGCCGCCTGAAACCAATAAATATATGCTTTCTGACGGCCCTAAGGTTTGTTAATACCTTACCACCACCAAGGATAACGGCCAAACGGATAACCCCAATCGTCGTAATAGCGATAGTAGCGGGCTTCGCGCAGCTGTTCTTGGGAAATATAGTTTTGCCATGCCATTTTGTAGCAGGCTTGGAACATCGGGTCGGAAACTTTGTCGATATATTTGAGGCGGAAGGCTTTTTGTTCCGCAGTTGCCACACCGGGTTTGCCTTCTTCGTCAAATTTGCGGCGGATCAGTGCGGCTGTTTCCTGATCGCATTGGGCGGCAAGATTGACTTGAAGATCCTGCTCATAGCGTTTCTGCGCTTGGGCGCGTGCGGCTTTTTGCTCGGGCGTGGTGGCGCAGGCGGCCAGCAATGCAACGGCGCCAAACAATAAGGTCAGACGGATAGGATTCATCGGATGTTTCCTTATGTTTATATCTTTCTATTAATGTACGCCCTCATTGTGTAATGGGCAAGTGTGGCAACTTGGGAACACTTTAGATTATTTGTTCTTATCGGCAGACAGTTGCATATAAAATACACCCTGTATGAATGTTTAACTCCAAACCCACTCGATGAACGCTGACAAACCGCCCCACTCCTACCGATTGCGCCACCACAGGCAACACACGCCGCCGTTTTGGCAGGCGGACCGCCCTTATCTGCACGAGCACAATATTTCCGATGCCCGTTTCAGACGGCTGGGCTATATCATGGCCTTTCTTGCCGGTGCGATTAATGCGGGGGGATTTTTTGCTTTTGCGCGCTATATTTCCCACGTAACCGGCTCCATGTCTCTTTTGGCTGATGTGCTGTATCTCCAAGACTGGTGGTCTGCCGCGGTGACTTTCATCAGCGTGTTGTGTTTTGTTGCCGGTGCCGCGCATTCGGGTTGGGTAATTTTATGGACGCAGCAGATGCGTTTCCGTGGCAGCTTTGGGTTTTCCATGTGGCTGGAAGCAGTTTATCTGTTGATATTCGGCTGGTTCGGTATTGCTGCGATGGAGTGGGATTTTGGCGGCTCTGATTTTATTATGCCGTCTTTAGCATTGTTTTTATTATGTTTTATTATGGGTATGCACAATACGGTTATCACGCTTCTTTCCGGCGGCGCCATCCGTTCCACCCACATGACCGGCACGGCGACCGACTTGGGCATTGAAATCTCACGCGCGCTTTATTACTCCAAACAGCATCATCCGCGCCTACCGCACGTCCGAGTTAACAAACCGAAAATGTGGCTTTTAAGCGGATTGATGCTGTCGTTTTTACTGGGCGGCGTGGTTGGCGCATGGGGTTATCATCTGGTCGGCCATCATTTCGCCCTGCCCGTTTCCGCCGTTTTGCTCATACTGGGTGCAGGTTCAGTGGGATACGATGTCAAGGTCAGATTGAAATGGGCATTCGTCAACTGGTATCGCCGCAAGCAGAAAAAACGGAAGAAACTGTAAAAAACTTTGCTTGTTATTTCGCGACAAAACGGCCAAACTGTCGGAGAAATGCAGAAATGCTTCAGAATTATGTTAACTGGCAAATATTTTCGTAATATCGGGTTAAACCCATTCTTTTGCGTTTCGGATATTGAGTATCATAAATCCGTAATGATCCACGCGGTTTTTATTCATTTTTTCAGACGGCCCGGGCCGTCATCTAATAAAGAGGATACGACATGAAATTCTTGAAACCCCTGACCGTTATTGCCACTGCAATTCCTTTGGCGCTCACCGGCTGTGTAACTGATCCTGTTACCGGCCAACAATCCGCCAGCAAAACCGCTATGTACGGTTTGGGCGGTGCGGCTGTTTGCGGCATCGTTGGTGCACTGACCCACGGCGGTAAAGGCGCGCGTAACTCCGCATTGGCTTGCGGTGCAGTAGGTGCGGGTATCGGCGGTTACATGGACTACCAAGAGAAAAAACTGCGTCAAAGCCTGGCCAACACCAACATCGAAGTTGAACGTCAAGGCAACCAAATCAAACTGGTTATGCCTGAAAACGTAACCTTCGCTACCGGCAGCGCCGCCCTGAGCGGCCATGCTCAAAGCGCCCTATCTGCCGCTGCGCAAACTTTGGTTCAATATCCTGACACCACTTTGACCATCAACGGCCACACCGACAACACCGGTAACGACGCCATCAACGAGCCATTGTCTCGCAACCGCGCCGAATCTGTTGCCACTTTCCTGCAATCCCGTGGCGTAAGCAGCACCCGTTTGAGCACTTTCGGTTACGGCTCCCGTCAACCAATCGCCTCCAACGCTACTGTTGAAGGCCGCGCACAAAACCGCCGCGTTGAAATCTTGATCAACCCTGACCAACGCGCCATTGATGCCGCTAAAAAACAAATGTAATCCGACATCTGTCCGATTCCCATACTTAAGGCCGTCTGAAATTTCAGACGGCCTTTTTCTTTGTAGATTTTGTTTGCAATTTCGCCTCCTCAATCCAACCCATCATAAAATTTATTCCTTTATTAACAAGACTTTTCAATTTTTTCTTTAAAAAAACTGTATTAATACTCTAATTTTTACACTAACTTAGAGTATAATTCCTAAAATTTTAAAAACACGCCTCATGCCGTCTGAAAAACGGCGGCGAAAAACACACTTATTTATATACACATCAGCCCGTTATCCAATCCATTTCATAGGATTTCAGACGGCACTATCCAGAATCTATGAAGGAGCATCCATGCAAAACAACTTTGACCCATTGATTATCCGTGGCAAATCACTGATCCCCGTCGTACAAGGCGGTATGGGTGTAGGCGTTTCCGCATCAAAACTCTCTAGCGCGGTTGCGCGCGAAAACGGCGTAGGTACCATCGCCAGCGTCGATTTGCGCCACTTGCACGAAGATTTGCTGGCTGAATCAAAAATCGATTCCAGCGAAGAAAAATACACCCGCCTCAACTGCATCGCGCTTGACCGTGAAATCAAAAAAGCCAAAGCCGATTCAGAAGGCAAAGGCATGATCGCCGTCAACGTCATGAAAGCCGTCAAAGACCATGCCGCCTACGTCCGTCAGGCCTGCGAATCCGGTGCAGACGCGATTGTAATGGGCGCAGGTTTACCTTTGGACTTGCCGGAAATGGCCGAGGGCTATCACAAAGATGTCGCCCTTTTCCCTATTTTGTCCGAATCACGCGGTATCAACATCGTTTTGAAACGTTGGATGAAAAAAGGCATCTTGCCCGATGCCATCGTTATCGAACACCCAGCCCACGCAGCCGGCCACTTGGGTGCGGCAACCGTTGACGGCGTGAACGATGCCAAATTCGAGTTCAAACGCGTTATTGAAGAAACGTTTGAAGTATTCAAAAACTTGGGCTTGGAAAGCGAAAAAATCCCGTTGGTACTCGCCGGCGGCATGGCAAACTTTGAAAAAGTCAAAACAGCCTTGAAAAACTGGGGCGCGTCCGCCGTTCAAATCGGTACCGCGTTTGCCGTGACCGAAGAAGGCGATGCCCACATCAACTTCAAGAAAACGCTGGCCGGTGCGGAAACCGAAAAAGTGGTTGAATTCATGTCTGTTGCCGGTTTGCCTGCACGCGGCGTGCGCACCAAATTCCTCGACAACTACATCAAACGCGAGGCCAAATTGCAAGCCAACGCCAAAAACGATCCGCGCCGTTGCACCCAAGGCCTGAACTGCCTGACCAGCTGCGGCTTGCGCGACGGTTTGGCCAAAGCCGGTCAATTCTGTATCGACATCCAACTTTCCGCCGCATTCCGCGGCGAGGTCGATAAAGGCCTGTTTTTCCGCGGCAAAGACCCATTGCCGTTTGGCAACGCCATCCGTACGGTTCAAGAAACCATTCATTATCTTTTGAACGGTTCCCTGCCCGTCGTCCCTGCCAAATAAACGCATCAATTTGTTTTGTGGATGTGCAGGCTGCTTTTCGTTTCTCAGGAACTCCGTTTTAACTTCGTTGAAGCTGCGCTTTCAGGTAGCCTTTTTAGGTTTCAGGCAGCCTGCATCACTCCGCCGCCGCAAACACCTCCTTCGCTACAAACACCGCATTCAGCACCTTCGGAAAACCCAAATACGGGATACATTGGATAAACGCCTCCACAATTTCATCGCGCGTCAGCCCCACGTTCAGCGAAGCGTGGATATGCACGCGCAACTGGTTTTCACAGCCGCCCTGCGCCGCCAGAGCCGCCAGCGTTACCAGCTCGCGCTGCCGCACATCAAGCTGCGGGCGCTGGTAAATCTCGCCAAACGCGAAACCAATGATGTATTTGCCCAAATCGGGCGAAATATCCGCCAACGCCTGCCTCACCTTGTCGCCCTGCTCGCCGTCGATTTCGTTCAGCTTCGCTAAGCCGCGTGCCATTAAATCCTGATGATTCAACATTTTTCGTCTCCATACTCAAATTTGCAAAATTGCACGGACAGGTTAAACTATCAAGCGCACTTTATAGCAAGGAGATTTGATGCAGACCAAGGAATTTGCCGCGCAAACGGGTTTGTCCGCCGCCACGCTGCGCTACTACGAGCAGGAAGGGCTGCTGCGCCCCGAACGAAACGCCAACGGCTACCGCGAATACGGTGCGCGCGATTTGGAATGGGTGGGTTTCATCCTTCGGCTGAAAGACATGGGCGTGCCGCTGGCGCAAATCAAGGAATACGCGCGGCTGCGGCATTTGGGCGATGAAACCGTCCCCGAACGTTACCGGATTTTGCAGGAACATCAGGCGGCTTTGAAACGCAAACGGCAGGAATTGGACGCTCATTGGGCGTTTTTGGAGCGGAAGCTGGCGTGGTATCGTGAGAAGATGGGCGGGCAGGGATAAGCAGCCTAAAAGCGTGAAAAGCAGCCTGCACATTTGGGAAAGCCCAAGTGCAGGCTGCTTTTGTGTTCCAACTTCGTTAAAGCTCGCGCTTTCAGACGGCCTTATCGGGGCGAGCGTCCCAAAACATAATTATTACAATTCACACGCCATGAATTGCTGAGCGCCCAGTGATAATCGATGATGATGTCTTCCGAATTGGTGAAAAAGGTGCGGTCGCTGTGCTGGCCGTAGCAGACGTTGCTGTAATAGTTGGTGATGACGGGACCGTTTTGACTGCATTCAAAAGGCCGTCTGAAAACATTTAAACCCTGTTTTCAGACGGCCTTTTTGTCCCAATCTATCTAAAAAATGCTAAGATTGTTGCCTTAATTTATCGGCAGAAACATCATGAACCCATTATTGAACCACCTCAAACCCTATCCTTTCGCCCGCCTGCGTGAAGCCATGCAAGGCATTGATGCACCCGAAGGTGTGACGCCCATTCATCTGCAAATCGGCGAGCCGAAACACCCGACGCCCAAAGTCATCACCGACGCGCTGACCACCTCCCTGCACGAACTGGAAAAATATCCGCTGACCGCTGGCCTGCCTGAACTGCGCCAAGCCTGCGCCGAATGGGTGGCCCGCCGTTATGATGGTTTGAGCCTCAATCCCGACAATGAAATCCTGCCCGTATTGGGCAGCCGGGAAGCTTTGTTCTCTTTTATCCAAACCGTTTTAAATCCGGCTTCAGACGGCCCCAAACCGGTCGTTATCAGCCCCAATCCTTTCTATCAAATTTACGAAGGCGCGACTATTTTGGGCGGCGGCGAAATCCATTTTGCCAACTGTCCTGCGCCCAGCTTCAACCCCGATTGGAGCAGCCTGCCTGAAGACGTATGGCAGCGCACCAAAGTCCTGATTGTCTGCTCGCCAAACAACCCGAGCGGCAGCGTCCTGCAATTAGAAGATTGGAAAGAAGTTTTTGATTTGCAAGACAAATACGGCTTCGTTATCGCCTCTGACGAATGCTATTCCGAAATCTATTTTGACGACAACAAACCGATCGGCGGCCTGCAGGCTGCGGCGCAATTAGGACGCGGTACACGCAACATTATTATGTTCACCAGCCTGTCCAAACGCTCCAACGTCCCCGGTTTGCGTTCCGGCTTTGTCGCAGGCGATGCCGAGTTGCTCAAAAACTTCCTGCTCTACCGCACCTACCACGGCAGCGCGATGAGCATTCCCGTCCAACGCGCCAGCATTGCCGCTTGGAACGATGAAGAACACGTCATCGACAACCGCCGCCTCTACCAAGAAAAATTCGACCGCGTCATCCCTATTTTGCAACAGGCATTCGATGTCAAACTGCCTGACGCGTCGTTCTACATTTGGCTGAAAGTTCCCGATGGCGACGACTTGGCATTTACGCGCAACCTGTGGCAGAAAGCCGCTATCCAAGTGTTGCCCGGCCGCTTCCTCGCCCGCGATACCGAACAAGGCAATCCGGGCGAAGGCTACGTCCGCATCGCTCTGGTTGCCGATGTGGAAAGCTGCGTCAAAGCGGCTGAAACCATGGTTGCTTTATACCGCCGATAAAACAAAGGCCGTCTGAAATTTCAGACGGCCTTTTTATTAAATAATCGGGTAATTTATATGGTGAAGTCCAGAAGGTAGAAATCTTCTTTGCCTACGCCGCACTCAGGGCATTTCCAGTCGTCGGGAATGTCTTCGAACTTGGTACCTGCCGGCAGGCCATGTTCGGGGTCGCCGACATCTTCATCGTAAATCCAGCCGCAAGGGCCGCACATATATTGAGCCATTTTGTATTCCTTCTATTTTAAAAAGGCCGTCTGAAACCGTATTTTCAGACGGCCTTTCGTGTGTTTTATTGTTGATATTTTGAATTTATTGAGCTGCTTCCAAAGCGGCGATTTCTTTACGCAGGTGTTTGATGGCCGGTGTTACGATGGCGACAAACATGGCCTCGCGGACGCGGCGTTGCGCCGGACTGCGCATCAGATAGCCTTTCGCGCCTGCATGCAATGCGGCAGATTGAGTGGCGTTCAGTGCCAACACAGCAGCCGCTTCACGCAGTTTCAAGGTTGCCAGCGTGTCAGGTTTATTGTTCCACGCATCATCGGCAAGGCGTTCGGTTTCCGCCCATGCGCCGTCCAACGCAGCTTTCAACTCATCGTAACTGTGGTCGAGGTATGAGTTCACTTCTGCGTTCACCACATTGGCCATGCGGATAATGCCGAGCGCACCGTCAATCACACCGGCGCCGATACCTATTTGCAGCAAGATGAAACCGGCTTTAATGGTCGGGATATAAGACTGGAACTGCTCAGGCGAAGCGATCACATCTTCATCGGGAATAAACACATCTTTAAAATTCAGGCTGTAAGTGCGCGTGCCTTCCAAACCGCAGAACTCAGGGCAATCTTGCAGGGTAACGCCTTCCCATTGACCGCCGGTGATAAACATCACATAGCTGTCGCCGATTTGGGCGGTATTTGCCCAAATGTGGTCTTCTCCGATATTGGATACCCAAGGCAAAGCACCGTTGATTTTGTAGCCGCCTTCGACGCGTTCGGCTTGCAGATTGTGTTTTTCGATACCGGCAAGGTGTTTGACGGTATTGGACATGCCCGTACCGGCCAAGACTTTGCCCTGCAGAATATCGGCCAAATATTTGGCTTTAACCGCTTGGTTGGGGGATTGATGCAGATACCACGCGCAAGCCGCCTGACACCATGCGCTGAACGAAGTGGCGCCGCATTCTTTACCGATTTCGCGCAATACGGCGATTTGCGTTGCCAAACCCAAACCGTTACCGCCCTCTTCAACCGTACCGGTTGCGGCAAAACCGCCGATTTTGCCCAATTCCAGCATAAATTCTTTCGGGTACAGGCCTTTGCGGTCGATGTCGTCCACCAATGGTTTCAGCTTGCTTTTAACGAGTTCGGCAACATTGTTCAGTAAAGCTTCGCGTGTCATGATTTTTTCCTCTGAATAAGGTTTGAAGCGTAGATGGTTCTACTCATGAATTATTCTTGGCAACAAGGATATCCTTGCTTTTTACTAAAAGGCCGTCTGAATTTTCAGACGGCCTTTGATGAGATTAGGCAAATGCCTGCAATTCAGGGTTGATTTCAGTTTTGGCAAGGTTGTTGACGTAGTTGCACAAGGTTGCCAAAGCAACGCCCATAACTACTTCAACGGCTTGCTGTTGGTTGTAACCGGCATCGAAGAATGCTTTCAGCTCGTCGTCGGATACTGCGCCTTTTTTCGCCATAACGGCTTGGGTGAATGTCGCCAAAGCACTCAGTTTGGCATCGTCAAACTCACCCGCAGCCAACGCGCGTGCGGCTTTGATGGATTGTTCGGACAACAGTTTTTTCAGGGTAGCCAGTTTGGTGTGGCCGGCAACGCAGAAACCGCATTCGTTGGTACGGGCGGCGATAATTTGGACAACTTCGACTTCGCCGTCAGTAAGGCTGTTGGCCGCATTCAGCTTGCCAACTTCTTGATAAAACGCCAAAGCTTCAGGCGCATTGGCCAAAACGCCGATCAGGTTAGGAATAAAGCCGTTGTTTTTCAATACGGCTTCAATGCGTGGTTTGGCGGCTTCAGGAGCGGTTTCGACTGTGTGTATGGTCAAGCGGGACATGTGTATAACCTTCTTATCTGGTGAAATGAAGTGCACATCATAAGCCATCCGTCTCCATCAGAAAAAGACTTATTGGTTATTTACCGCGAACCAAAAGTTATAAGGCCGTCTGAACGGATTCAGACGGCCTTATCAAATGATTCAACTCATTATTTCATAAAGTTTTTCAGTAGCATAGAAGCGATGTCGTCCAAGCCGAAGCCATCCGCATCTTGAGCCGTGCCGTTAGGCGTCGCTTTATCGACCAAGTCTGGCAACACTTTTGCCAACAAATCGCCTGCTTGGCCGGCATCCACGCCGAATTTTTGCGCGATTTGGTTCACGGTATCGCTGCCCAAAGCATTTTGCAGATCGCTGCCGGACACAGGCAGGTTGCTGGATTGGTTGGAAACCCAGCTGCTCAGAGCATCGCCCAAACCGCCTTGTTGCAGTTGGTTGATCAGGTTGCCCACGCCGTCTTGCTGTTTCACTAAATCCATCGCCATATCGGTCAGAGAACCTTGTGCGCCGTTTTCGTTGTTGCCACCCAACATTTGAGTAGCCGCATTCAAAAGATTGTCCATGAGTGCCATGACTTTTTCCTTGTATTTGTGTCTAAAAAAAGAAAACGGAGTGTAGCAAAATTTGTGCTGAAAAAATCAGGATTAACCAAACTAAACCTCTTTTATCTCAAAGCCGTAACAAAACAAAGGCCGTCTGAAACCCATTTTCAGACGGCCTTTATAATGAATAATACTATTCTTCGCGGCCATTGAAATACTCAGCCGCGCCACCTTCAAAAAAGCCTTGTAAAATTGCCTGCGCCGCCACTTGGTCAAGTACGGATTTTTGTTTTCGGCCAAATACTTGCGCTTCAGCAAGCAGGCTTTCCGCGTATAGGGAAGACATCCTTTCGTCCACCCAATAAACCGGCAAGTTAAAACGTCCGTGCAAACGGCGGCCAAATTTACGGCTCAAACGGGTCAGCTCATGCTCCGTGCCATCGGTATGCGTCGGCAGTCCGACCACAAAATACTTGGGTTGCCATTCTTTGACTAGCTTGGCAATGGCCTCAAATTTCTCATCATTGCTGTTGCCGGTTATCGTCGCCAGCGGATGGGTCATACCCAACTCAGCATCGCCCTGCGCCACGCCGATACGCGCCTCGCCGAAATCAAAAGCCAAAACCGTGCCTTTTGGTGCATCAGGCATGGCCGACTCCTGAAACCAAGGCGTTCGGATTGATGCCTAATTTTTCAAAAGCGGCGGCATAACGAAGCTCGTAAGGCACATCAAACAGAATATGCTCGTCCGCAGGGACGGTCAGCCAAACATTTTCTGCCAGCTCGCGCTCCAACTGCCCTTTACCCCATTTCGAATAACCAATGCTGATCAAAGCCTTGTCCACTGCACCTTCTTTAGACAAGTTTTCAATCACATCGCGCGAAGAAGTCAGCGCCACATTATCAGTTACCACCATGCTGTTTTGCCAGCGCCCGATCGGCGTATGCACGACATAGCCGCGCTCAATCTGAACCGGCCCGCCCATCATCACGTTTTCATGTTGCAGGCGCAACGGGATATTGCGGTCGGCGGCGGCGAAAATCATGTCCATGGTAATCGGCGAAGGCTTGTTGATGATGATGCCCAGCGCACCTTCTTCATCGTGTTCGCACACATAAATGACCGTATCCGTAAAAAACGGATCGTCCATATGAGGCATGGCAATCAGGAAATGGTTGGCTAAATTCATATTCTTCTTAATATCTATAAGCTGATTTTATTATTTTTGTCCGTCGGTAACCGGCGCATCCACCACGCACGCACCGTAAACTGCGCCGCCTGCCGGTACCGGCGTATCGGTTTTCGCATGGGCAAAACACGATACCGCGCTCAAAGAGTTTTTCGGCGAACCTTGAACGATTTTATCGCTGTACACCAAATAAGCGAAAGACTTACGTTTCGGATCGTAGTAGCGGATAATCTGTTGGCTCTTAAATGCTATGCTGGCACTGCGTTTGAACACTTGTC
>NZ_JBQCWY010000038.1:0-15757 GCF_051956955.1 Neisseria sp. P0021.S005
ATTCCGACAAAAAAGGTACAACCGTACGCTTCCTCGCCAGCAGCGAAACCTTCGGCAATGTCGAATACAGCTTCGACACCCTTGCCAAACGTATCCGCGAACTTTCCTTCCTCAATAACGGCGTAGACATTGAACTGATCGACGAACGCGACGGCAGACACGAAAGCTTCGCCCTCTCCGGCGGCGTGGCCGGCTTCGTGCAATACATGAACCGCAAAAAAACGCCGTTGCACGAAAAAATCTTCTACGCGTTCGGCGAAAAAGACGGCATGAGCGTCGAATGCGCGATGCAATGGAACGACAGCTACCAAGAAAGCGTGCAGTGTTTTACCAACAACATTCCGCAACGTGATGGCGGTACGCACTTGACCGCGCTGCGCCAAGTGATGACCCGCACCATCAACAACTATATCGAAGCCAACGAAGTAGCCAAAAAAGCCAAAGTGGAAACCGCCGGCGACGATATGCGTGAAGGCCTGACCTGCGTTTTGTCCGTCAAACTGCCCGACCCGAAATTCTCATCGCAAACCAAAGACAAACTGGTTTCCAGCGAAATCGGCCCCGTCGTCAACGAAGTCATCAACCAAGCCTTGACCGACTTCCTCGAAGAAAACCCGACCGAAGCCAAAATCATCACCAGTAAAATCGTCGATGCCGCGCGCGCGCGCGAAGCCGCCCGCAAAGCACGCGAAATTACCCGCCGCAAAGGCGTGATGGACGGTTTGGGCCTGCCGGGCAAACTTGCCGACTGCCAAGAAAAAGACCCTGCCCTGTCCGAACTCTACCTCGTCGAGGGCGACTCCGCAGGCGGTTCCGCCATGCAAGGCCGCGACCGCAAATTCCAAGCGATTTTGCCGCTCAAAGGTAAGATTTTGAACGTTGAAAAAGCACGTTTTGAAAAAATGCTGGCCAGCCAAGAAGTCGCCACGCTGATTACCGCTTTGGGAGCGGGCATCGGCAAAGAAGAATTCAATGCCGAAAAACTACGCTACCACCGCATCATCATCATGACCGATGCCGATGTGGACGGTGCGCACATCCGCACCCTGCTCCTGACCTTCTTCTACCGCCAAATGCCCGAGCTGGTCGAACGCGGCTACATCTACATCGCCCAGCCGCCTTTGTACAAAGCCAAATACGGCAAACAAGAGCGCTATCTCAAAGACGAACTGGAAAAAGACCAATGGTTGCTCGGTTTGGCCTTGGAAAAAGCCAAAATCGTTTCAGACGGCCGCACCATCGAAGGCGAAGAGCTTGCCAATACCGCCAAACAATTCCTGTTGGCCAAAACGGTTATCGAGCAAGAAAGCCGCATCATTGACGAACTCGTTCTGCACGCCATGCTGCACGCTTCGCCGGTCGACCTCAGTACAGCAGAAAGCGCAGACCGCGCCGTTGCCGAATTGAGCGGCCTCTTGGACGAAAAAGAAGTCGCGCTCGAACGTATCGAAGGCCATGAAGGACACCAATTCATCAAAATCACACGCAAGCTGCACGGCAATGTGATGGTGAGCTACCTCGAGCCTAAGTTCCTCAACAGCAAAGCCTACCAAACCCTTACCCAAACCGCCGCCGCACTCAAAGGCATGGTCGGCAAAGGGGCGAAGCTCTACAAAGGCGACAACGAATACGATATCGACAGCTTTGAAGGCGCTTTGGACATCTTAATGAGCGTTGCCCAAAAAGGCATGTCCATCCAACGATACAAAGGCTTGGGCGAGATGAACCCGGAACAACTTTGGGAAACCACGATGGATCCTACCGTCCGCCGCCTCCTGAAAGTCCGCATCGAAGACGCCATCGCCGCCGACGAAGTGTTCGTTACCCTGATGGGCGACGAAGTTGAACCGCGCCGCGCCTTCATCGAAAACAACGCCCTGCTGGCGCAAAACATCGACGCCTAAGCATGGAAAGATAAAAGGCCGTCTGAAAAACGATTTTCAGACGGCCTTTTTGTTTTGTGCTTTATTTCTTACAACTCAAATTCCAATAACTTCGCGTGTTTACTTCAATAATTTATTTTAATTCGCGTATTTTAGAGCGTTCCAACTGATTCGGATTCGGGACAACCCAAATAACCAGTTTGAAATGCTCCAATCCGCTTCAAATTTATTCCGCTTTCCCCAAAATCATCGCATCGCCATAGCTGAAAAAGCGGTATTCCTGTTCCACCGCATGACGGTAAACGCTGCGGATATGCTCCATGCCCGAAAACGCGCTGACGAGCATCAGCAAGGTTGATTTGGGCAGGTGGAAGTTGGTAATCAATCGATCGGCAACATTGAAGCGGTAGCCCGGCGTAATGAAAATATCGGTATCGCCGCGACCGGCTTTCAGACGGCCTGTCTCGCGTGCGGCAGATTCCAAGGCGCGCATGGAGGTTGTGCCCACCGCCCACACTTTATTGCCGCGCGCTTTGGCGGCTTCAATGGCGGCAACAGTCTCGGCCGGTACGTCAAACCACTCGCTGTGCATTTTGTGTTCCTCAATTTTATCGACGCGCACGGGTTGGAATGTGCCGGCACCGACGTGCAGGGTTACTTCCGCGGTTTCTACACCTTTGGCTTTCAGACGGCCCAATAATTCATCGGTAAAGTGCAAGCCTGCCGTCGGTGCGGCCACTGCGCCTTGGTACTTGGCGTACACGGTCTGATAGCGGCTGTCGTCTTCATCATCGGCCACGCGTTCGATATAAGGTGGCAAGGGCAGATGGCCGTTTTGCTCTAAAAGTTCGTAAACGGTTTGCTCGCCTTCAAATTTCAGGCAAAACAATTCTTCCGCACGCTCCATCATGACGGCACGGATATCGCCTTCAAAAATCAATTCTGTACCCGGTTTCGGCGATTTGGACGAGCGGATATGCGCCAATGCGGTATGCGCGTCCAATACCCGTTCAATTAGGGCTTCGATTTTGCCGCCGCTGGCTTTTTGGCCGAACAGGCGTGCCTTCATCACTTTGGTATTGTTAAACACCAGCACATCGCCCGGTGCGACATAATCGGGTAAATCGCCGAAATGTTTGTCTTCAATCGGCAATGTAGGCAAGGCAACCAGAAGCCTGCTGCTGCCGCGTACTTCCGGCGGATGCTGGGCAATCAGTTTTTCGGGCAATTCAAAATCAAAATCGGAAATATCCATTGTCGTGCATAATTTAAAAAAACAGGCGCCATTATACGCGCAAAGTGGGTTTTCAGACGGCATGTTTTGTCGAAAAACCAATAAATTAGAATAAACGCTCTTGGGGAAATCACTTTTTAACGAAAATCAGCGTTCCTTTCTTTTTTCGCCGAAAAACGCCTTTTTTCTATCTTTTACTGGACATTTACCGACAAGTTCGGGAAAATAGCCGGATTCATTTTTCAGGCTCCGCCCTGTTCCGACATTATTTAAACGCCGGATGGCAAACCAGCCTTCCGACGTATCAGGAAATCATCTAAAACCACTGCGGCGCATACCTAATATGCACTTTATATGCCGCGCAAAAAAGGAAAAGCAATGGATTTGCGTAAATTAAAAAAACTGATTGATTTGGTCGAAGAATCAGGCATTGCAGAAATTGAAGTTACCGAAGGCGAAGAAAAAGTCCGCATTACGCGTACCACTGCCGCCGCAGCTCCTATTTATGCTGCTCCGGCACCTGCCGCAGCCGCTCCGGTTGCCGCCCCTGCAGCTGCTCCGGCTGCAGCCGCTCCGGCCGCCGCCCCTGCCGCTCGCGATTTGTCCAACGCGCAAAAATCGCCTATGGTCGGTACGTTCTACCGCGCCCCCGGCCCGAACGCCGCCGCTTTCGTCGAAGTCGGCCAACAAGTCAAAGCCGGCGATACTTTGTGCATCATCGAAGCCATGAAGCTGATGAACGAAATCGAAGCCGAGAAATCCGGTGTCGTTAAAGAAATTCTGGTTGAAAACGGTACTCCGGTCGAATACGGCGAGCCGCTCTTCATCATTGAATAATCCGCTTTTTCAGACGGCCTTTAGCTTTAAGGCCGTCTGAAATTCCTTTTCTGTTCATTAAGGACAAACCATGCGTCTGATTTTGGCTATTTTCTTGCCATGGCTTCAGTTTTTCACCATCGGCCGTCCGTTTGCAGGCATTATCTGTCTGATTCTGCAATGTACGCTGGTTGGCTGGATACCGGCAGCCATGTGGTCGGTTTATGCCTTGAGCCAATACAAAACCGACCAAAAAATCCGCAACGCATTAGGCGGCCGACAATAGGCCGTCTGAACCATCCGGAAAGATTATCATGCTGAAAAAAGTATTGATCGCCAACCGGGGCGAAATCGCCCTGCGCGTCCTGCGTGCCTGCCGTGAAATGGGCATCGCCACCGTCGCCGTCCATTCCGAAGCCGACAAAGACAGCCTGCACGTCAAACTTGCCGACGAATCCGTGTGCATCGGCCCTGCCGCATCCGCACAAAGCTACCTCAACATCCCGGCCATCATTGCTGCCGCCGAAGTAACCGAAGCCGACGGCATCCACCCCGGCTACGGCTTTCTCGCCGAAAACGCCAATTTTGCCGAACAAGTCGAACAATCTGGCTTTGTCTTCATCGGCCCTAAAGCCGACACCATCCGTCTGATGGGCGACAAAGTATCTGCCAAACACGCCATGATCGAAGCCGGCGTACCTTGCGTTCCCGGTTCTGATGGCGCATTGCCAGACGACGGCGAAGAAATCCTCAAAATCGCCGATAAAGTCGGTTATCCCGTCATTATTAAAGCCTCCGGCGGCGGCGGCGGCCGCGGTATGCGCGTCGTCGAGAAAAAAGAAGACCTCCTCCAGTCTGTCGAAATGACCAAAGCCGAAGCAGGCGCGGCATTCGGCAACCCGATGGTTTACATGGAACGCTATCTGCAACGTCCGCGCCACGTCGAAATCCAAGTGATTGCCGACGAACACGGCAACGCCATCTACCTCGCCGAGCGCGACTGCTCCATGCAGCGCCGCCACCAAAAAGTCATTGAGGAAGCACCGGCCCCGTTCATCACTGAAGAAGAACGCGCCAAAATCGGCAAAGCCTGTGCCGACGCTTGCAAACGCATCGGCTATCGCGGCGCAGGTACGTTTGAATTCCTGTACGAAGACGGCGAATTCTTCTTTATCGAGATGAACACACGCGTTCAGGTTGAGCATCCGGTTACCGAGCTCATCACCGGCGTAGACATCGTTCAAGAGCAATTACGCATCGCATCCGGCCTGCCTTTGCAATACAAACAGGAAGACATTCAAGTCGAAGGCCACGCGTTTGAGTGCCGTATCAACGCTGAAGACCCGTACAACTTCATTCCAAGCCCGGGCCTGATTGAAAGCTGCCACTTGCCCGGTGGCTTCGGCGTCCGCGTCGACAGCCATATTTACCAAGGCTACCGCATCCCTCCTTACTACGACAGCCTGATCGGCAAAGTCTGTGTCGTCGGTAAAGACCGCGACCAAGCCATGGCCAAAATGCGTGTTGCCCTCGATGAGCTGGCGATTACCGGCATCAAAACCAATACGCCGCTGCACCGCGACTTGTTCAGCGATCCGGGTTTCCAAAAAGGTGGTGTCAGCATCCACTACTTGGAACATTGGTTGGAAGAACGCAAAGCCAAACTGGATAAATAATCCCTTGTTTTGACTAAAAATCAGGCCGTCTGAAACGTAAAATAAAGTTTTAGACGGCTTTTTTTTGATGATGAAGTTTATTTGATTGCTTCAGATTCAATGGAACTGGCTGCCCTTATTTCTCCGTAAATCATGACATACCCCTCACCATCTTACGCTTCTTTCTGGCAAATAAAAAACCGCACGGCTGCTTGCCGTGCGGTTTTGCTTTTTGTCTGAAGGTTTCAGACGGCCTTACATCATGCCGCCCATACCACCCATGCCGCCCATATCAGGCATAGCAGGTTTTTCTTCAGGGATTTCAGCGATCATGCAGTCTGTGGTCAGCATCAGGCCGGCGATAGATGCGGCGTGTTGCAGTGCAGAA
Organism: Neisseria sp. P0021.S005; assembly: GCF_051956955.1. Lineage (NCBI taxonomy): Bacteria > Pseudomonadati > Pseudomonadota > Betaproteobacteria > Neisseriales > Neisseriaceae > Neisseria > Neisseria sp. P0021.S005. The sequence continues at coordinate 5,977 of NZ_JBQCWY010000038.1, forward strand.
CGGGTTACTTTGGCAGGGTCGAGTACGCCCATTTCGATCATGTCGCCGTATTCGCCGGAGCCTGCGTTGTAGCCGTAGTTACCTTTGCCTTCCAATACTTTGTTCACAACCACGCTAGGTTCGCCGCCTGCGTTGGCAACGATTTGGCGCAGTGGAGACTCAACGGCGCGCAATACGATTTGTACGCCTGCGTCTTGGTCGGCATTGCCGGTGTGCAGGTTTTCCAAAGCAGCACGGGCACGCAACAGGGCTACGCCGCCACCTGCAACCACGCCTTCTTCAACGGCTGCGCGGGTAGCGTGCAACGCGTCTTCCACGCGGTCTTTTTTCTCTTTCATTTCGACTTCGGTAGCGGCACCGACTTTGATTACTGCCACGCCGCCTGCCAATTTAGCCACGCGCTCTTGCAGTTTTTCTTTGTCGTATTCGCTGGTTGCGGTTTCGATTTGTTGGCGGATTTCGGCAACACGCGCTTCGATTTGGGCTGCGTCGCCGAAGCCGTCGATGATGGTGGTGTTTTCTTTACCGATTTCGATGCGTTTGGCTTGACCCAAGTCGTCCAAAGTCGCTTTTTCCAGAGACAGGCCGACTTCTTCGGAAATCACCACGCCGCCGGTCAGGATGGCGATGTCTTGCAACATAGCTTTGCGGCGGTCGCCGAAGCCAGGGGCTTTAACGGCAACGGTTTTCAGAATGCCGCGGATGTTGTTCACCACCAAAGTCGCCAAGGCTTCGCCTTCTACGTCTTCAGCGATAATCAACAACGGACGGCTGGCTTTGGCTACTTGTTCCAAAACAGGCAACAAGTCGCGGATGTTGCTGATTTTTTTGTCGAACAACAATACAAAAGGATTGTCCAAAGCTGCGATTTGTTTTTCCGCGTCGTTGATGAAGTAAGGAGACAGGTAGCCGCGGTCGAACTGCATACCTTCAACCACGTCCAGCTCGTTTTCCAAAGATTTGCCGTCTTCAACGGTAATCACGCCTTCTTTGCCGACTTTTTCCATCGCTTCGGCGATAATCGCGCCGACTTGTTCGTCAGAGTTGGCGGAAATAGAGCCGACTTGGGCGATTTCTTTAGAAGTATCGCAAGGCTTGGCGATGTTTTTCAGCTCGTCAACCAAAGCGGCAACGGCTTTATCGATACCGCGTTTCAGGTCGGTCGGGTTCATGCCGGCGGTAACGTATTTCATGCCTTCGGCAACGATGGATTGCGCCAATACGGTTGCAGTAGTGGTACCGTCGCCGGCTACGTCGTTGGTTTTAGAAGCAACTTCTTTCACCATTTGCGCGCCCATGTTTTCGAATTTGTCTTTCAATTCGATTTCTTTTGCAACAGACACACCGTCTTTAGTGATGTGCGGGCCGCCGAAAGCGCGGTCAAGTACCACGTTGCGGCCTTTAGGGCCCAAAGTTACGCGTACGGCGTTTGCCAATACATTGACGCCGTTTACCATTTTTTGGCGAACTTCATTGCCGAATTGTACGTCTTTTGCTGCCATTTAAATTCTCCAAATCAATATTAAAAATCTGTTCGAGGCCGTCTGAAAACTTCATGTTTGATTCAGACGGCCTTTGGTTCTGAAACTTAATTCAACAATTATTCAACGATACCGAAGATGTCTTCTTCACGCATTACCAACAGCTCTTCGCCGTCGGCTTTTACAGTTTGGCCGCTGTATTTGCCGAAGATCACTTTGTCGCCGACTTTGACATCCAGCGGACGGCGCGCGCCGTCTTTACCGATTTTGCCCGCACCCACGGCGACTACTTCGCCCATGTCGGGTTTTTCAGCAGCCGCACCCGGCAAAACGATGCCGGAGGCGGTTTTTTCTTCAGCTTCTAAGCGTTTGACGACTACGCGGTCGTGTAAAGGGCGGATGGTCATGTCTTAATGCTCCGATAAATAAATAGATTGAAAACAATTGTCTGTCGGACATGACAGACACGGTTTGCTTGAAAATAGCGGCACACTTAGTAGAAAGCCTGCCGTAATGGCGGGTAGATTTGGGTTGTTTGCGACAAATTCAAGGGAAAAAGTAAAAATTTCTATGCAGTCTTTCCAAATATTTTCATACGCAAAAATGCCCGATCACATATTTTTCAGACGGCCTGATATACCAACTGCAAAGTTCGTTTAAAAACAACCCACTTCCTTAACAAATTCAATACAACTCTTTACAACTGTTTCTTTCATATGCATTATTATAAATGATGATTATTCTTAATTGCATATTTTTAAAGATAATTTCTCTTTATTTGCTTTTATTTTTTTATTACTGTCATTTTATTAAGGACATTTCTCAATGAATACGCCCCTGTTCCGACTGAGCCTGCTGTCACTGACACTGGCAGCCGGTTTTGCCCATGCAGAAAATGAAGCCAAAGACAATGTTGTGCTTGATACCGTTACCGTCAAAGGTCAGGCCACAAGCGCCACACATCGCGTAACGACAAAACGTATGGAAGAAACGACTTCCACTGATTTAAAAGACGTATTGTTCAACGAACCCTCTATCAGTTTCGGCGGCGGCAACGGTCAGTCGCAGTGGGTAACCATCCGCGGTATGGGACAAGACCAAATAGACTATAAAGTTGACGATACTTACACCGACAGCCAGATTTTCCACCACAACGGCCGCTTTATGCTTGACCCCGCATTGGTAAAAGTCGTTGCCGTGCAAAAAGGTACGGGTTCGGCCTCCGCAGGTATCGGTGCAACCAGCGGCGCGATTGTTGCCGAAACGGTTGAAGCCAAAGATTTGCTGAGAGAGGGTCAAAACGTCGGTTTCAAAGTCAATGCCGGCATCAGCAGCAATAAAGGCTATTCACGCGGCGCAAGCTTTTATGGTCAGGCAGGCAGTTTTGACGCTTTGGTTTCAGGCAATTTCGTACGCGACAAAGAATACACGGCAGGCAAAGGCTACCGTAATCTGCTCGGAAGCGATAAGGTTTTAAACAGTGGATTGGGTTCACGCGGTTTGCTGGGCAAAATCGGCTATCGTTTCAACGAGGACAACCGTATTGAATTAAGCCACCGCCAAGAGAAGCAATATGGGGAACGCGCCCTGCGCGAAGAGTTCGATTTCTCGCAAGTATTCCAAACCGACCGCCGTACGGGTCAATACGTTTTGGATGCCAACGGCAACCGTATTCCGAATGTCGCCACCAACTCGCCGCGTTACCGCACACTGACCCAAGACACCACCAACTTGGAATTCAAAGGCGGAAACTTGGGCTTTATTGACAAAATCAAAGCCAATGTTTACCGTTTGAATACCAAACGTGATGAAGCCCCCAGTCCAGATTATGAATTGGACGGCGAAGTACGGACATACGGAGCCAACCTCAATCTCGACAGCCGTCTATTTGACCGCCATACCTTGAAATACGGAGTAAACTGGCGCACTCAAAAAAGCAGCTCAAAAGGAGAAAACAGCGAGAAGAAAAGCGATGCCGGCGTATATGTAGAAGGCATTTGGGATTTCTCACCGGTTACGCTGACCACAGGTTTGCGCTATGACCGCTGGAAAATGAAAACCAGCAGTAATACAGAAAATTCAGACGGCAACCTCAATCCAAGCATCGGGTTGGTTTATGACATTACCCCTGATTTTTCCATCAACACCAGCCTGAACTATGCAACCCGCAGCCCCCGCCTGTACGAAGCAGCTTTAGCAAACAACAGGCCGATTATTTCATCACCTGACTTGAAAGCAGAACGCTCGCGAAATGCAGAAATCGGCTTTAACTACCACTGGAATTCTGCCCTGACGCTCTCCGGCAGCTATTTCCATCAGCAAATCAAAGATGTACAGGCCATCCGTCAAGAAGGACGAAACAACGTCTGGTATAACGGCGGCAAGCTGAAAAACACAGGTTACGAACTGAATGCAGCCTACCGCTGGAAAGGTCTGACCGCACGTGCAGGCGTAGCCTACAGCAAACCGAAGCTGAATGGCGATACCGCTGACAAAGTAACGACCGCCATCCCGATGGGACGCACATGGACAACCGGTCTCTCTTACCAATTCGACAATCCGAATCTGGAAATCGGCTGGCGCGGACGTTATGTCCAAAATGCAGGCTATGCCCCGACCTCGCGCGGCTCTGATGTGGCTCTGAATGTCGTCCGTGCAGGCTACGGCGTCAACGATATCTTCGCCAACTGGAAACCGACAGGCAAAGACGACTTGAACGTCAACTTCTCCGTCAACAATGTCTTTGATAAAAACTACAAGCCGCACAGCCAACGCGCAGGTGCCAATTCCCTGCCTGAACCAGGCCGCGATGTCCGCCTAAGCGTGAACTACCGCTTCTAAGCAATCAGCTTGAAAAAGCCGTCTGAAAACAAAAGTTTTCAGACGGCATCTAGCTTTATAATCCGATACAAGTTATCATTTCTATTTACTTTATTTCCGACCACGGAGAAACCCTATGTTACGTTTGACCGCTTTAGCCGTATGCTGCACCCTCGCTTTGGGTGCGTGTTCACCGAAAGATTCTGCGTCCAACCAAGCCCAAACTGCTTCCGCTTCTGCCGCCCAAACCGAAGGTGCAAGCCTGACCGTTAAAACGGCGCGCGGTGAAGCAAAAGTGCCGCAAAATCCGGAGCGTATCGCCGTTTACGATTTGGGCATGCTCGACACTTTAAACAAACTGGGCGTGAAAACCGGTTTGTCCGTCGACAAAAACCGCCTGCCCTACTTGGACGAATATTTCAAAACCACGAAACCTGCCGGCACGCTGTTTGAGCCTGACTACGAAGCCTTAAACGCTTACAAACCGCAGCTCATCATTATTGGCAGCCGTGCAGCTAAAGCATTTGACAAGTTGAACGAGATTGCGCCGACCATCGAGATGACCGCCGAAACCGCCAATCTGAAAGAAAGCTCAAAAGAGCGCATCGACGCACTGGGTCAAATCTTCGGCAAACAGGCCGAAGCGGACAAGCTGAAAGCGGAAATCGATGCTTCGTTTGAAGCAGCGAAAACTGCTGCGCAAGGCAAAGGCAAGGGTTTGGTGGTATTGGTCAACGGCGGTAAGATGTCGGCTTTCGGCCCTTCCTCACGTTTGGGCGGTTGGTTGCATAAAGATATTGGCGTTCCCGCTGTTGATGAATCGATTAAGGAAGGCAGCCACGGCCAGCCTATCAGCTTTGAATACCTGAAAGAGAAAAACCCTGATTGGCTGTTTGTTTTGGACCGCGGCGCGGCCATCGGTGAAGAAGGTCAGGCTGCGAAAGATGTGTTGAACAATCCACTGGTTGCCGAAACGACCGCCTGGAAAAAAGGCCAAGTCGTGTACCTCGTGCCGGAAACCTATCTGGCGGCCGGCGGCGCGCAAGAATTGCTGAATGCTTCCAAACAGGTAAGCGATGCGTTTAATGCCGCCAAGTAATTCGGCGCGGGCATAGCCGCCCGTTTCTTTCAGACGGCCTGAAGGATTTGATGACTCACATGGTCAAGTTGCTTGATCTGAAGTCATTGGATTTAGGCCGTCTGAAAATACATGGTGCAAATGGACAAGTTTTGCCTGTTTGCATCTGTTTTTATGATGGGCAAACCTGCCTTTTTTGCCAAACACCTTAACCCCTCTTTCAGACGGCCTTATTTTTTTCCGAACCATTTTATGTTTCACAAACCTTCATTTTTAAATGCGATCAACGGTGTGGCGCTGCTGATATTGTTTGTCGTCAGCCTGTCGGTCGGCGTGGCCGAATTCAAATGGTCCGCCCTGTTTTCGCTATCCGACAGCCAGCAAGTCATGTTCATCAGCCGCCTGCCGCGCACGTTTGCGATTGTGCTGACAGGTGCGTCGATGGCGGTAGCCGGCATGATTATGCAGATTTTGATGCGCAATCGTTTTGTCGAACCGTCGATGGTGGGCGCAAGCCAAAGCGCGGCTTTGGGTTTGCTGTTGATGACCCTGCTGCTACCGGCCGCGCCGCTGCTGGCAAAAATGTCGGTTGCCGCCGTTTCCGCACTGATCGGGATGTTGGTCTTTATGCTGCTGATCCGCCGCCTGCCACCGACCGCGCAACTGATGGTGCCTTTGGTCGGGATTATTTTCGGCGGGGTGATTGAGGCGGTGGCCACCTTTATCGCGTATGAAAACGAAATGCTGCAAATGCTCGGCGTGTGGCAACAGGGCGATTTTTCCGGCGTGTTGCTCGGGCGGTATGAGCTGTTGTGGGCAACGGGGATTTTGGCTTTGTTTGCCTATTTGATTGCCGACCAGCTGACAATTTTGGGTTTGGGCGAAACGGTAAGCGTGAACTTGGGGCTGAACCGGACGGCGATTCTGTGGTCGGGGCTGATTATTGTGGCGCTGATTACGTCTTTGGTGGTCGTGACGGTCGGCAATATTCCGTTTATCGGCCTAGTCGTGCCGAACATCATCAGCCGCCTGATGGGCGACAAGCTGCGTCAAAGCCTGCCGGCGGTGGCCTTGCTGGGCGCATCTTTGGTGTTGCTGTGCGATATTGTCGGACGCGTGATTGTGTTTCCGTTTGAAATTCCGGTCTCTACGGTTTTTGGCGTAATGGGGACGGCTTTGTTTTTGTGGCTTTTATTAAGGAAACCTGCTCATGCCGTCTGAAAAAAATATCGGTTTTATGGCAGGAAGCAGCCGTCCGTTGTGGGTCGCCTTTGCACTGTTGCTGGTTTCCTGCGTTCTGTTTATGACGCTCAACGTCAAAGGCGATTGGGACTTTGTCTTGCACCTGCGTCTGACCAAACTTGCCGCGCTGCTGATGGTCGCCTATGCGGTCGGCGTGTCCACGCAACTCTTCCAAACGCTGACCAATAATCCGATTCTGACCCCTTCGATTTTGGGTTTCGATTCGCTGTATGTGTTTTTACAGACCTTGCTGGTGTTTACGCTCGGTGGCGTGGGCTATGCTTCCCTGCCGTTGACGGGTAAATTCGGCTTTGAACTGGTCATCATGATGGGCGGCTCGCTGCTGCTGTTCTACACGCTCATCAAACAGGGCGGACGCGATTTGTCGCGTATGATTTTAATCGGCGTGATTTTCGGGATTTTGTTCCGCAGCCTGTCATCGTTGCTTTCGCGCATGATCGATCCCGAAGAATTTACCGCGGCGCAGGCGAATATGTTTGCCACCTTCAATACCGTCCACTCGGAATTGTTGGGCATCGGCGCAGTCGTGTTGCTCATCAGCGCCGCCGTGATCTGGCGCGAACGCCACCGCCTCGATGTTTACCTGCTCGGCCGCAATCAAGCCATCAATTTGGGCATCAACTACACGCGCAATACCTTATGGCTGCTGTTGTGGATCGCCGCGCTGGTTGCAACTGCGACCGCCGTTGTCGGCCCGGTAAGCTTTTTCGGCCTGCTGGTTGCCGCGCTGGCCAACCATTTTTCCCCGTCGGTCAAACATTCCGTCCGCCTGCCCATGACTTTTTGTGTCGGCGGCATCCTATTGGTCGGTGGGCAAACCATCTTCGAACACTTCCTCGGTATGCAGGCAGTATTGAGCGTGGTCGTCGAATTTGCAGGCGGATTGGTATTTTTATATTTGGTGTTGAAAAAGAAATAAATTAAACGTGCCCAAACGTTCGCAAAAATAAATTCAGGCCGTCTGAAATCCATGTTTAAAAAATATTTAATCCTTGAAATGAAACTAAATTTCTGACATGTACTCATAGTAAACATTACTGGATTTACTAGAATTACAAAAAATGAGCACGACATTAAAATACCGTCCCGACTTGGACGGCATACGGGCTTTGGCAGTCTTGGCTGTCATTATTTTCCACATTGACGCCGCTTGGCTGCCCGGCGGCTTTCTCGGCGTGGATATGTTTTTCGTCCTGTCCGGCTACCTGATCACCACCATCATCAGCCGCGAAATGCAAAACGGCAGTTTTTCGTTTTTAGAGTTTTACAAACGCCGCGCGAAGCGCATTTTGCCTGTTTTTTCCTGCGTATTGCTGTGTACGAGCTTGGCCGCCGCAATCTTTTTCTTGTCGTTTGACCTGCGCCAATACGTCAAATCCGCAGTGTTTGCGTTGCTGTTTTCGGCCAACCTGTTTTTTGCACGGCGCGGCGGCTATTTCGATGCCGACGCGGCGGAAAAACCTTTGCAACACATTTGGTCTTTATCTCTAGAAGAGCAGTTTTACTTTGTTTTTCCAGTTTTGCTGATTGCCTTTTTCCGATTCGGCAAAGGGCGAAACATCCGCCAATTCATTCTTTTGCTGATTGTATTGAGCCTGTTGTCCGTCTTTTTGCCCACCTTCGGCATGGATCCTTATTTCCTGCCTTATGTGCGCGCATATGAGCTGCTGATCGGCGCACTTTTTGCCTTTATTCCGCCCTCCCAAACCAACGACCGTTTCAGCACGCCTCTGGTCGGCTGGGCGATGATGGCGGTGATTGCCGCCATGCTGCTGCTTCCTTACGGCGTGTTGCCCGGCGAAGGCAATATCGAACGGCTGCTGTGCTGTACGGCGGTTGGCAGCTTGATTTACTCGGGCAAAACCCTGCAAACGCAAAACGGCTTCAATACCGCCAAACTGTTGAGCCTCAAGCCCGTTGTGTTTATCGGTTTGATTTCCTATTCGCTGTATCTCTGGCATTGGGTGGTCTTGGCCGTCATGCGCTATGTTTACATGGACAACGCTTTGCCGATGTCCGCGATTGTATTGGCAGTGGTGCTGATGTCCGGCTTGTCTGTTTTGTCCTATTACTTCGTCGAAACACCGGCGCGACGGATAAAGAATTTCACCACCAAGAAATTCATTGGAGTAATCGCCGCTTATTTCGCCCTGCTGATTCCTGCCGCCGGCTACCTGCTGACTGCCAAACCGGCCGCATACGAGGCAAACCTATATACGGTTGACGAAAGTAAAATCTGCGCAGATACCTTAACCAAAACCGACTGCGCTGTCGGTGCGGAAAACCAAAGCAGCAAAGTCCTGCTGATGGGCGACTCACACGCCGCCCACCTGACGCCATTTATCGATATAGTGGGCAAACAGGAAGGCTTTGCCGCCGACATTATCTCGTCCAACAGTTGCGGCGTTGCCTTCGGCTTCCTCCTGCCTCAAAGCGACCGCCGTGCCAACCGTTGCAACCCTTACAACCGCTTTATCGCACAAAAGGTCGAAAACTATCCGGTGGTCTTTATCTCGCAACGTTGGTTCCTGCATACCGACAAGCCCGGTTTTACGGAGCATTTCGGCAAAATGCTCGATACCCTGATCCAACAGGGCAAGCAGGTTTACGTCTTTGCCGACACGCCGATGAACGCGCAACTGCCCCTGCGCCATTACTACCTGAAACAGCGTCTCGGCATCGATATGCAATACGTTTCCGAACATAAAAAAGCGGAAATTGCCCGCTCCGCAGAAGCGGACAAAACCATAGAAAACATCGTCAAACAGCGGCCTGCCGTGCATTGGGTCAACATCATGGGGCCGATTCCGGCAGATAAAACCATAGACGGCCTGCCGATATATTTTGACACCAACCACCTCAATACCCACGGTGTGACAAAACTGGCGGAAAAATTTATACAGGACAAAAAAATACTCCTAAAATAACACCGCAGTTTCAGTCCGAAACCTTTGCCGCAATACTGAATGCAAATGCCGCTCAAAGCACAACAAACAGTATGCCGCAAAGGTTTCAGGCCGTCTGAAACCTTCAGACGGCCTAAGCAAACCCATAAAGGACAACCCTCATGACACAAGAACGCCTCCCTTCATTCTTCGATGACGCCCCGACCATTACCGTCCAAGACGCATTGGCCGAC
>NZ_JBQCWY010000039.1:0-15548 GCF_051956955.1 Neisseria sp. P0021.S005
CTGTCGTCTTCGATGGATTTGGGGCCGCGTCCGTCGTTTAAGGTTTGGGCGTAAATGTAGTTGCCGAAGCGGTTGCGGTAGAGCGCCAGATTGTATTGCCAGCGGTCGCCTTCGTAGCCCAGCGCGATTTCGATGTTGTTGGAACGCTCTTTGTTGAGGTGTTTGTTGCCGACTTCAAAGGTGTTGGTGGCGACGTGTTTGCCGTGTGCGTACAGCTCTTGCGTTGACGGCAGGCGTTCCTGATGGGAGGTGGTCAGGCTGAGTTTGTGTTGTGGCGTGAAATACCAGTTTCCCGAAAGTGCGAACGAGCGGGCGGTTTGGCGGTGCGCGCCGAGGTCGGGCAGGGGCTGGTTGTAGTAGTTTTCCCGATCAATCAATGCTTTGTCGTACTGGATGGAAGCTTTTTGTTTTTCCACGCGTACGCCACCTTCTAGCGTGAAATTGTCCCAGTTTGCCTGTTCTACACCGAAAAAGCTGTAATGGCGCACATTGTTGTCAATCAACATCGGTTGTTGGACGGTTTCGGGAATGGCGGAAAGCGCGCTGGATTTTTGTCCCAAATATTGCACGCCCCAGCTGCCTTTCAGACGGCCTATGGGTTGGTGGCGCAACTCGATACGGGCGTTGTGTGTTTTGTTGTTGAAGAAGTTTTCTACTGCATCGCCTGCTTTTTCGTCGTGGTGGTAGTCATTGTGGTTTAGGTGTACGCGCAGGGCTTCAAAACCGGGGAATGGCTGCTTCCATTCGGCGCGGAGTTCGTAGCGTTTGTTGCGCAGGTCTATCCACGGTTTGCCGTTGTGGGCATGGGTGTGTGCATTATCGTCGTCGTGAAAGCCGCAGCTCAAGCCCGGATTATCGTAATCAACATCTTCTTCGGTCAATAGGTGCGGATAAAGCTGCAAATAGCGTTTGTTAATCAAACTTTTCTGCCAGATGATGTCGGCGTGGCAGTCGTCGTAGAGATGGCTGTGGGCAGGCAGGCCGTAGCGGTCGCGACGGTCGCTGTACGCCACGCCGAGGAACCCTTTATCGCCAACCCAAGACAGACCGATGCTGCCGGTTTTTGAATCGGCATGGCTATCGGGCAGTCGTTTCAGACGGCCTTCTTCTTTTTGATAGCGCGGTACGGCGTAATCGCCCGATTTGCGGTACAGCCCTTCGGTATGCAGCACGAAGTTTTTGTCCAATCCGACGTTGATGCCGCCGGACGTGAGTTTTTCCAGATTGCCGCTGCTCAAACGTAATCCGGCTTCGCCCGATACTCCGTTTTCAGGCATTTTTTCGGGGATTTTGCCATCGGCAACATCGACCAAACCGGCTACATTGCCCGAGCTGTACAAGAGCGTAACTGGGCCGCGCAGGATTTCGACCTGTTGCGACAAGGCGCTGTCCACCATCAAGGCATGGTCGGGAGAGAAATCCGCCATGTCGCCCGTTTCGCCGTGATGGTTCAATACTTTAATCCGTCTGCCTGTTTGACCGCGAATAACGGGAGCAGATGCGCCGCCGCCGTATTGCGAGGCATGAATGCCCGGTACGCCGTCTAAAGCATCGCCTAAGTTGACGGCTTTTTGGCGTAAGGTATCGCCGGAGATGATTTTGTCGGAGGCGGTCGAAGTATGCAGCAGCCCCGAAGTGGCGCGCGGACGGCTTTTGCCGACGACGGTAACCTCGTCCAAGTCAACCGACTGATCGGTTTCATGCGCTTGGGAGAGGATGGGGGTGCTGATTAAAAGAATAGATAAAACAATGGGTTTGAGTGTGGTTTGTGTCATTTTAGTTTCTCATCATATTTCGAAAGGCTGTTATTATATAACATTGCGTCATTTATATGATAAGATTTTTGAGAAAAAAGGCCGTCTGAAAACGAAGCGTGGTTTTCAGACGGCCTTTAGCTTGTATGTAGGTTTAAATGAAAACGGAACAATCTCTCTGCAGCCTGGTTTGGGTAAGGCAGAAAGTCATGGCAGATTGTTTGCTTTCATTGAAAGCATTACTTGGTTTCGGCGGCTTTAGCGCCAGTGGTCTCTGCAATCAGATCAAGGAATACCAACGGTTTTTTGTCGATATTTTTGAGTGCGTGGGACTGTCCAGGGCGGGCGATGGTAATGTCGCCGGCACCGACTTCGGTTTGTTTGCCTTCGCTGTCGGTAAACAGGCCTTTGCCGGATACGATGATGTAAACGTCTTCATTGCCGGTATGTTTGTGCTGACCGATGGAAGCACCCGGCGGTAATGTGAGCCAGCCGATTTCTTTGAATGCGTCTTGGTCGGCGGTTTGATGGCGCGTGAAGGCAAAGTTGCCGAGCAATGGGCCTTGGCCTCCGGCTGCGTTTTCGCGGTTCCATTCTGCTAAGTCGGCTTTTTTGTACACTTGGATGCTGCGGTCGGTGGGGGTGGTTTGTTCGGCAGCTTGGGCGCTTATGGATGTGCCGAGCAGAAGGGCGACAGATAATGCGGCAAATAGTGGTTTCATGGTGGTTCTCCGTTTGTCAGGTTGAGTCAGATAATGCGGATTCAGTTTTCAGACGGCCTGCGGGGTTGAAATGTGTAACCCTGCAGGCTTCCCCCAAGTTTTATTTCACATTGCGCAGATAGTTCAACAATAAAGGAACAGGGCGGCCGGTCGCGCCTTTTTCACCGCCGGATTTCCATGCGGTACCTGCGATGTCGAGGTGTGCCCATGGATAGTCTTCGGTGAAGTAAGACAGGAATGTTGCGGCGGTAATCGTGCCTGCACCCGGCGTACCGATGTTTGGAATGTCGGCAAAGTTGGATTTGAGTTGGTCTTTGTAGGTTTCAAAGAGCGGCAGTTGCCATGCTTTGTCGTCCACGTTGCGGGAAGCGGTCAGCAGGCTGTCGACCAAATCTTGATTGTTGCCCATCACGCCGCTGACGTCATGACCCAAAGCGATGATGCACGCGCCGGTCAGGGTGGCGACGTCGATAACGGCTTTGGGTTTGAATTGTTCGGCGTAAGTGAGTGCGTCGCATAAAATCAGACGGCCTTCGGCATCGGTGTTCAATACTTCGATGGTCAAGCCTTTCATGCTTTTCACGACGTCCCCCGGTTTGTTGGCCGCGCCGGAAGGCATGTTTTCGCAGGTGGCGACGACGGCAATCAGGTTGATCGGCAGTTGCAGTTTGACGGCGGCGCAGAAGGTACTGATGACGGTTGCCGCGCCGCACATGTCGAACTTCATTTCGTCCATGTTCAGGCCGGGTTTGAGGGAAATGCCGCCTGTGTCGAAGGTAATGCCTTTGCCGACCAAGACGACGGGGGCGGCTTCTTTGTCGGCCGCACCGAAATAGCTCAGTTCGACCAAATATGGGTCTTCGACGCTGCCTTTGGCGACAGACCAGAACGAACCCATGTTTTCTTTAATGTAGTCTTTTTCAATGATTTTAGCGTGTGCGCCCAATTTTTCGGCTTCGGCTTTCGCGGTACGCGCGAGGAATTCAGGCGTGCATTCGTTGGGTGCGGCATTGCCCAAGTCGCGGCAGAGGCTTTGTCCGTAAACCTGCGCTTCGGCAACGCGCAGGGCTTCTTTGACGGCGGCTTCGTGTGCGCTGTGGAACACGGCTTCTGCAAATTTGGCCGGTTTGGCTTCTTTTTTGTAGCGGTCGAAACGGTAGGCGGCATTGCCGAACGCAATCGCAAACGCTTCGGCAACGGCTGCTGCTTGCGCTTCTTCAAAGGCGTGAACGTCCACATTGACCGTTTCTTGATTTTGCGCCCATTTGGCGGCTTCGGCTGCGGCTTTGTTCAGCGCGGCGCGGTCGGTTTTTTCGAGGCGGGAGACGGCAATGGCTTGCAAACCGTTGTCCGTCGGGATTTTGGTGTCGGCGAAATTTTGACCTTCTTCAAGGGAAGCGAAGAGGGCGAGGGCAGTCGGGTTGCTCAGTTGCGATGCTTCGGCGCAGACAAATAATTGCGCACCTGCCTGTTGAGCCTGCAAAGTTTCGGCTTTTGTGCTAAATTTCACGTTTATTCTCCTGATTGGAACGGTTGTCGGTTGTTCAGACGGCCTGTTGACCAACCGTCCGAACAGATGAAAATCATTGTACTCCATTTGTGTCATGCCGTCTGAAGCCTTATTAATAAATATAGGTTTCCCATAAACCGTATACCACGCTCAATCTTATGATTTACCAAAGAAACTTTATTAAAGAACTTTCCTTTACCGCCGTCGGCATCTTTGTCGTCCTCTTGGCGGTATTGGTGTCCACGCAGGCCATCAACCTGCTTGGCCGCGCAGCCGACGGGCGTGTCGCCATCGATGCCGTGCTGGCCTTAGTCGGCTTCTGGGTAATCGGCATGACACCGCTTTTGCTGGTGTTGACCGCATTTATCAGTACGTTGACTGTATTGACCCGCTACTGGCGCGACAGCGAAATGTCGGTTTGGCTCTCTTGCGGATTGGCATTGAAACAATGGATACGCCCGGTCATGCAGTTTGCCGTGCCGTTTGCCATTTTGATTGCCGTCATGCAGCTTTGGGTAATGCCGTGGGCAGAGTTGCGTAGCCGCGAATATGCCGAAATTTTGAAGCAGAAGCAGGAATTATCTTTGGTGGAAGCCGGCGAGTTTAATAGCTTGGGCAAGCGCAACGGCAGGGTTTATTTTGTCGAAACCTTCGATACCGAATCCGGCATCATGAAAAACCTGTTCCTGCGCGAGCAGGATAAAAATGGCAACGACAACATCGTTTTTGCCAAAGAGGGCAATTTTTCGCTGACCGACAACAAACGTACGCTTGAATTGCGCGACGGCTACCGTTACAGCGGTACGCCCGGCAAAGCCGATTACAACCGCGTTTCTTTCCAACACCTCAGCCTGATTATCAGCACCACGCCCAAACTCATCGACCCTGTTTCACACCGCCGTACCATCCCGACCGCCCAACTGATTGGCAGCAGCAACCCCCAACACCAGGCGGAATTGATGTGGCGTATTTCCTTGACCGTCAGCGTTTTGTTGCTGTGCCTGCTTGCCGTGCCGCTTTCCTATTTCAATCCGCGCAGCGGCCATACCTACAATATCCTGATTGCCATCGGCTTGTTTTTGGTTTACCAAAACGGGCTGACCTTTCTGCGCAATGCCGTGGAAGACGGCAAAATCCATTTCTGGCTCGGACTGCTGCCCATGCACATCATCATGTTTGTGATTGCCGTCGTCCTGCTGCGCGTGCGCAGTATGCCTAGCCAACCCTTCTGGCAGGCGGTTGCCAAAAGTCTGACATTGAAAGGCGGAAAATGAACCTGATTTCACGTTACATCATCCGTCAAATGGCGGTTATGGCGGTTTACGCCCTTCTTGCCTTCCTCGCTTTGTACAGCTTTTTTGAAATCATCAACGAAGTCGGCGATCTTGGAAAAGGCAGCTATAACGGCGCAAAATTGGGGCAGTATGTTTTAATGCAGATGCCTGCGCGCGCCTATGAACTGATGCCGCTTGCCGTTTTGATCGGCGGCCTGATTTCCCTCAGCCAACTGGCTTCCGGCAGCGAGCTGACCGTCATCAAAGCCAGCGGCATGAGCACCAAAAAGCTGCTGTTGATTCTGTCGCAGTTCGGTTTGATTTTCGCCATTGCCACCGTCGCGCTTGGCGAATGGGTTGCACCCACGCTGAGTCAAAAAGCCGAAAACATCAAAGCCGCCGCCATCAACGGCAAAATCAGTACCGGCAATACCGGCCTTTGGCTCAAAGAAAAAAACAGCATCATCAACGTGCGCGAAATGCTGCCCGACCATACCCTGCTGGGCATCAAAATTTGGCAGCGCAACGATAAAAACGAACTGACCCAAGCGGCAGAAGCCGAATCAGCGGTTTTGAATCCCGACGGCAGCTGGCAGCTGAAAAACATCCGCCGCAGCATATTGGGCGAAGATAAAGTCGAGGTTTCTACCGCCGCCGAAGAAAACTGGCCGATTTCCGTCAAACGCAACCTGATGGACGTATTGCTCGTCAAGCCCGACCAAATGTCTGTCGGCGAATTGACCACCTACATCGACCATCTGGAAAAAAACAACCAAAATACCCAAGTCTATGCCATCGCATGGTGGCGCAAGCTGGTGTATCCCGTTGCCGCATGGGTGATGGCGCTTGTTGCCTTTGCCTTTACCCCGCAAACCACGCGCCACGGCAATATGGGCTTGAAACTTTTCGGCGGTATCTGCCTTGGTTTGCTGTTCCACTTTGCCGGACGGCTCTTCGGCTTTACCAGTCAGTTGTACGGCGTGCCGCCGTTTTTGGCGGGCGCATTGCCGACGGTTTTGTTTGCACTGTTGGCGGTGTATCTGATACGCCGTCAAGAAAAAAGATAAGGCAAAATAAACTTCAGGCCGTCTGAAAGGCAATCTTCAGACGGCCTGAGTATTTTGTGTGCAAAAAACAAAATGCTAAAGTAAAATAATACCTTTCCAAACCAATGCGGCTATTGAAAATGTCCCAAACCATCTGCTTGAATATGATTGTCAAAAACGAAGCGGCAATTATCGAAGAAACACTGGCCAACATCACCGACCACATCAAACTTGACTACTACGTCATCAGTGACACCGGCTCGACCGATGATACCGCCGGCGTGATCCGCCGCTTTTTCGATGCAAAGGGCATCGCAGGCGAGATTCATCATGATGGTTGGCAAAATTTTGCATACAACCGCAATCAGGCGTTGAAACACGCAAAAAACAAAACCGATTACGTGTTGATTTTTGATGCGGACGACCGCTTTGAAGGCAAATTGGAATTGCCCGAGTTGACCGCCGACCGTTACCGCCTCCGCATGAGAAATGCCATGGGCAGCGTGGTTTATTACCGTCCGCTGTTGTTGCGCAATGACGGAACATTCTACTGGCGCGGCGTGTTGCACGAATTTATTGAAACCGACAAACAAGATACCAGCGAAGCCACGCTTCATGGCGACTATACGGTTCTCAGCGGCCGTTTCGGCGCGCGCAGCAATATGGCGAACAAATACCTGCTTGACGCGGTTTCTTTGGAAAAAGCGTTTTACAGCCCTGAAGATGAAGACCTGAAACCGCGTTACGCCTTTTACGCGGCGCGCTCTTATTGGGATTCTGATATGCCCGAGCGTGCGAGCGAATGGTTTAAAAAACGCATCGAGTTGGGCGGTTGGATAGAGGAAGTGACGGTTTCTTACCAACAGCTGGGCGAGTGCTACAAATTAATGGGCAAACGCGATGAAGCCTTGGCAACTTGGTTGGCAGGCTACGATTACAACCCGCGCCGTGCCGAGTGTCTCTACCTTGCGCAAACCATGCTGCGTCAGGAAGGGAAATACCGCATTTCCCATGCAATCGGCCTGATGGCGAAACGTATCCCGTTCCCAAAAGACGATATTCTTTTTGTCCAAAGCAATGTTTATCAGTTGGACATCGATTATGAATTGTCGGTTACCGCCTATGCGGCCGGCGATTTGCGCCAAGGCTATGAGTCTTGCCGCCACTTGCTCTTGCTTAATGTACGCGAGGTATTGACCACAGTGACCATGCAAAATATGTGGCTCTACCGCGAACATGCGCAAACCGAAACGCGCGAAGTATTAGAGCAGCTGGTAGCCGTCATGCAGCCTTATGCCGAGCAGGGTGGACGTTTGGCAGAAGTGACCGAATATTTTGCTGATATTTTGAAAAACCGTTAATCAGGACTTTGCCCCGACCATAAGGCCGTCTGAAAGGAAATTTTTTGAGCAAGCGCAATCTGTTTTCCGTCGATAAATCTTTGGAAAAGCCCGAACGCGTCCTCTTGGTCGGCGTGATGTTGACGGCGGACTATTCCGGCGCAAACGAAACGCGCGAGCGCGGCTTTCAGACGGCCTTGACCGAAGCGGCAGAATTGGTGGGCGCGGCCGGCGGCGATTTGGTTTCTATCGAAACTTCACGCCGCGATAAACCGCATCCGGCTTCGTTTGTCGGTACGGGCAAGGCGGAAGAGTTGGCGGCAGTGGTCAAGCAGCATGATGTCGGGCTGGTTGTGTTCAACCACGAACTCACGCCGACACAAGAGCGTAATCTGGAAAAAGAGCTTCAATGCCGCGTCCTAGACAGAGTGGGTTTGATTTTGGCGATTTTTGCCAAACGCGCCCAATCGCAGGAAGGTAAGTTGCAGGTGGAGCTGGCTCAGTTGAACCATTTGAGCGGACGGCTGGTGCGCGGTTATGGACACCTGCAAAGTCAGAAGGGCGGCATCGGCTTGAAAGGGCCGGGCGAAACCCAGCTGGAAACCGACCGCCGTTTAATCGGACAAAAAATCACGGCATTGAAAAAACAGCTTGCCGATGTCCGCAAACAACGCGCCACGCGCCGCAAATCGCGCATGAGCGGCCGTCTGAAAACCTTTGCCATTGTCGGCTATACCAATGCCGGAAAATCCAGCCTGTTCAACCGCTTGACCAAAGCAGACGTATTGGCGAAAGACCAGTTGTTCGCTACTTTGGATACCACTGCGCGCCGGCTTTTCCTGTCGCATGAGGCGAGCGTGATTTTGACCGATACCGTCGGCTTCGTCCGCGATTTGCCGCACAAGCTGGTGTCGGCGTTTTCCGCCACCTTGGAAGAGACGGCGATGGCGGATGTGCTACTGCACGTCGTTGATGCGTCCAATCCTGATTTTGAACGGCAGATGGACGATGTCAACGAAGTCTTGGAAGAAATCGGCGCGCATGAAATTCCGCAGTTGGTGGTGTACAACAAAATCGATTTGCTGCCGCCGGGTATGCGTGAAGCAGGCATTTTGCGCGACAATTCCGGGCATGCCGTCGGCGTGAATGTTTCCGTTGCCGAAAGTTTGGGCTTGGACGGTTTGCGTGAAGCGATGATTGAATTGACCGTACAGAAAAGTGCTTGATGGTATGGAATGAAACAAGGCCGTCTGAATGTTCAGACGGCCTTACCGTAAAATTTTAAATCTGAGGATTATGCCGACAGAGGGCTTTTCTTTTTAAACACGCTTTCGTAAAGCATCCAAGCGGCGAGGCTCAGGTATACGGTGCTGGACAAAATGCCGATAACGGCAAAGATAGGCATAAGGCGATCAATCATGGTGAGGTTTCCCAATAAGTTAGTTTTATAAGTAAATGTGTGTTTTTTGATTTCCGTCTTCGCGGAATGCCTAAAGTATGCTGCTTAAGTGGGCTGAGGTCAACAAAGAATGTATCGGAATTTTTAAAAAAGTTCCATTTTTACATTAAAATAATCGGAAGTTTTTAAAGATAAACGGTATTTATATGTTACCGTTCATCGTTTGATGAACGGTCAATACTTTGTTTTCCATATTTTTTACAAAGTCCGACAGTCTATTGATTCAAAAGTAAATGAAATGAAGCAGAAAAACGCTTTTTGCTAAAATGTAACACCCTGGGACGGTTGTTTCAGGCCGTCTGAAAAATAAATCGAACACATGATGACATCTTCCACACATCCCCAAAAAAACTGTTTCCATTGCGGACTTGAAGTCCCGGAGCATCTGCATCTGACGGTTCGTTTTGAAGACGAAGAACACGAAACCTGCTGTGCCGGTTGTCAAGCAGTGGCGCAGAGTATCATCGATGCAGGTTTGGGCAATTATTACAAACAGCGTACCGCAGACGCGGAAAAATCCGAATTGCCGCCACCGGAAGTGTTGTCGCAATTAAAGCTATACGATTTGCCCGAAGTGCAGGCGGATTTTGTCGAGGTCGGCGCAGGGGATGAACGCGAGGCGGTGTTGATGCTGGGCGGCATTACCTGCGCCGCGTGCGTGTGGCTGATTGAGCAGCAGTTGTTGCGCATGAAGGGCGTAGTGCGCGTGGATTTGAATTACAGCACCCACCGCTGCCGCGTGGTGTGGGACAGCGCCCACATCGAATTGTCGGACATTTTGCTGAAAATCCGCCAAACCGGTTATACCGCTGCGCCTTATGATGCGCAAAAAATCGAAGTGCAGGCGCAGAAGGAACGCAAACAGTTTATCGTCAGATTGGCCGTGGCCGGTCTGGGTATGATGCAGACGATGATGTTTGCCCTGCCGACTTATTTTTACGGCGGCGACATCGAGCCGCTTTATTTGGAAATCCTGCATTGGGGCGGCTTTTTGATGGTGTTGCCCGTTGTGTTTTATAGCGCGTTGCCGTTTTACCGCGGCGCGTGGCGCGACTGGAAAAACCGCCGTGTCGGCATGGATACGCCGATTGCCATTGCCATTGTGATGACCTTTATTGCGGGTATTTACAGTTTGGCCACCAACGCAGGGCAGGGCATGTATTTTGAATCCATCGCCATGTTGCTGTTTTTCCTATTGGGCGGGCGTTTTATGGAACAGATTGCCCGACGCAAAGCAGGCGATGCGGCGGAGCGGTTGGTCAAACTGGTTCCGGCATTCTGCCACCGTTTGCCGTCTTATCCGGAAAGCGAAGTCATCGAGGAAGCCGCAGTCGTCCGCCTCAATATCGGCGATACGATTGTTGTGAAGCCTGGCGAAGTCATTCCGGTGGACGGTACGGTTTTGTCCGGCGAAAGCGAAGTTAACGAAGCCATGTTGACCGGCGAAAGTTTGCCGATTGTCAAAAGGCCGTCTGAAAAAGTAACCGCCGGCACGCTTAACACCAGCAGCCCTTTAATCATCCGCACCGACCATACCGGTGGCAACACGCGCCTGTCCCATATCGTCAAACTGCTCGACCGTGCGCTGGCGCAAAAACCGCGTGCCGCCGAGTTGGCCGAAAAATACGCGTCCAGTTTTGTGTTTGGCGAACTTTTGCTTGCGATTCCTGTTTTTATCGGCTGGGCTTGGTATGCAGATGCGCACACCGCCTTGTGGATTACCGTTGCCTTGCTGGTCATTACCTGCCCATGTGCCTTGTCGCTTGCGACTCCGACTGCGCTGGCTGCTTCTACCGGTGCGCTTGCCAAAGACGGGATTCTCATCAGCGGCAAACAAAGCCTGGAAACGCTTGCTCAAATTGACGACGTCGTGTTCGATAAAACAGGTACGCTGACCAAAGGGCAGCTTTCCGTCAGCCGTATGTTGTCAGCAGGCCGTCTGAACGAAGTCCAAGCCCTTGCCGTTGCCCAAGCATTGGAACAGCAATCCGAACACCCCATCGCCCGTGCCATTTTGAACCATACGCTTTTAGACGGACCTGTATCCGCGCTTGATGTGAAAGTGCAGCAACGGGTCAACCGTATCGGACACGGTGTCAGCGCACAAATCGAATTGGATGGCAAAACCCAAGTTTGGGCTTTGGGCAAAGCGGCGTTTGTTTCGGAAATCGCCGGTAATCTGCCTGAAACATTTGCCCATATCGACCACACAGGCGGCATTATTTTCTTGGGCAATCAAAGCGGTTTTCAGACGGCCTTTTTGCTGGAAGACCAAATCAAAGACAGCGCCGCTGAAATGTTGCAAAACCTGAAACAACACGGCATCCGTCTGCACCTTTTAAGCGGTGACCGTCAAGCTGCCGTAGCCCAAGTCGCGCAAGAGCTGGGATTGGATGCCTATCGTGCCGAAGCCACGCCTGAAGACAAACTTGCTTATGTGGAAAATCTGCAAAAACAAGGGCGTAAAGTCATGATGATCGGCGACGGGATCAACGATGCCCCCGTCCTTGCCCAAGCCGACGTGTCGGCCGCCGTGGCCACGAGTGCCGATGTGGCGCGAGACGGTGCGGATGTGGTTTTGCTCAATGATGATTTGAACGTTTTGCCCGTGATGATGGAACAGGCACGCCGCACCCATCAAATTATCCGCCAAAACCTGACTTGGGCTAGCGCATACAATCTGGTTGCCGTTCCGCTGGCCGTGTTTGGTTACGTTACCCCGTGGATCGCCGCGCTCGGCATGAGTTTCAGCTCGCTGCTGGTGTTGGGCAATGCCTTGAGATTGTTGAAAACCAAAAAGGCCGTCTGAAACCGGCCAATCCATTGCCTAAACGAAAGAATACGCCATGCCTAAAGCCACTTTTTATACACACGTCGCCCGCCCGGCCGCCTTTGCCTGCCGCCTGATTGCGCGCGCCATACGCGATGGCGGGCAGATTTTGGTGTGGTCGGATTCTGCCGCGGCAGTGCAGCAACTAGACGTTGATTTTTGGCAGCAAATTCCCGAAAGCTTTATTCCGCATGAAGTCTGGCTGCCTACCGACCCCATGCCGTCTGAAACGCCGGTATTGCTTGCGTTTGGAAACGCATTGCCGAATATTTCGCAAGATTGCACGGTTTTGAACCTGTCTGCTGATTTCTGGAGCCAAGCCCCGGCCATTCCAAACCGTATCCTTGAAATTGTGGGCAACAGCTTAGAAGATTTGGCCGAAGCCCGAGACCGTTTTCGAGCTTATCGTCAGAGCGGATTTGAGATTGAGCATTTTTCGAGAGGAGGGAAGGATTGAGTGTTGGAGATATTCAAGGCCGTCTGAATATAAACAAAGGGACATTTTGATGATGTCCCTTTGTTTTTTAGATTGATTATCGGAAGGCTTCGTGCCATATACCATAAAACATGAGGCAACAGCAGAAAGAGTAGAAATAGTGGAAAAAGCGTTCAAAAAGGGAAGTATTGGCAAGATACCATTGAACAGACTGATGGTGGTGTTGGGGATTTTTGAGGATTAAGTTGGGGAAACGGACAATCGAAGGTACGGCAAGCAAGTCAAACAGATTGAGGAAGACTGTAACCGATAATGAAAAACCGATTGTCTCATGAAATACGTCGAATGGCTGTAATGACAGGGTGTGTGCAAATAGGGAGGTTAGGGCAGATTTGTTGGACATCCATAAATAAAACAGTCCACCGATAGACAAGTAAAGTGCCAAACGAATCCATATAGATAGCTTGCGTCGCAAATAGAGGATGAAGAATAAGTTGAGCAGGATAAAGAAAATAGGAAAAACTGATTTCATGGGTTTGTTTGCTTACAGTTTGGTATTTAAAGCTGCTAAGGGAAACGCATTATTGCTTGTATGAAGGGCTGCCTTAGGAAAAGACAGTCTGAAAAGGCCATTCTATTTTAGGCCGTCTGAAAAAGATTTGCGTAAGGGCAAGGGTTTCAGACGGCCTTAAGTTTTTTTGAAGTCAAAATCCGATGGTTTAGGATTCGGTTTTTGAGGCCGCATTGGCGAAATAGCGGTTGGATACCGGATTGAAGATGAGGAGCAGCAAAACAGGGTGGAGAATGGATTGAATAATGATTTGTTGAGAACTATAGCTCGCCATATCGCTATACACCATGATTAGCGAAGAGGCCGCTAGCACAATAGCCAGCCAACGGGCAGAACGGTTGCCTGAAAGCAGGCCGACAGCAATAAATACCGGTAAGGAAAGGAGGATGAAGTATAGGGGCATAGACAGCCACCAAGGCAGGAAAGGGAATGCCAAGGCTGCAACCTCTATCAGTAAATCGCCCGAATAAATCGCAAGAGCAACCGTAGTAAAGCAAGTAAGGGCAGTTATGATGAAATAGAGAACGGTGGCGATGGTAACAGGGACTGGACGTTTCATGTAATAAAAGCCTTGGAGGGGATATCGGGGATAAGGATTAAAATCGGTATTGGCCAAACCTTGTTATCGAAGGCGATGGCCGTCTGAAAGCAGGCTATTCGTCTTTCTCAAATGAAGAATGCTTGATAATGGCAGGCTGGAAGACTGCAACCAAATAGAGCATGATAGGAAGGATGAGATACGTAAAAGGAATATCTGCGCGAAATAGTGCAATCAGAAAGGCAAGGTATAAGGTCAGCAGGGCAAGGAAAATAATGCTCTTTTTCCATGTCGCTTGGCGGATTTCTTTTGCAGTTGGCTGCTTATAGCGGACTTTTTTGTGGCAGGTCGGGCATTCTTTAATGCTTTTCAGTCCTTTGAATGCACTACCTCGAATCGGATTGGAGCAATGCGGACAAAAAAATGGGGACGATTTCATTATTTTTTATTGGGCCGTATAAAGTATTGCCCATCCGGAAAAGTGGGTTGGATGGGCAAAGTATATGTTTATTCGTCTTTTTCAAAAGATGAAAGTTTGTTTTGAATCGGGATAATGTAGTAGACGAAAAAGCCGATAACTAATGCCATACTGATATATTGGGGGAATGTACCAAACAGGCTGATCAGTATTGCCGCTACGATGCAGACAACTACTACAAAAATAGCGAAAGGTTTCAGCAAAGCTTTGAAATATTCGCCAACAGGCGGTTTTTTGAATTTGACTTTTTTATGGCAGGAAGGACATTCTTTGACTGCGGCCAAACCTTTAACCAATCCGCCTTGGATCGGGGCATGGCAGTGTGGGCAGGGGAGTGAAGGGTTTAGATTATTCATTGTGTTCAACCTGACTTAGGGTTTGGAAAGGTGGTATCGATGTTGCCGATACCACCGATATTTATCGGAAACAATAGGCTTATTGGGAGTATTTTTTGCCTAAAGCTTCGGCAGCTTTTTGTACTTCTTGATTGGCTGCACGTAGGGTTTCTTGCAATTTTTGAGATTTTTCTTGGAAATCATTGGCAAATTTGAGCGAATCTTTATCTTTGCCGTTGATAGTCAGCTCAGAAGCATGTTTGCCTGCATAAATCATCATGTCGTTGGCAGCACTGCTGACTTGTAATGCACGATCCAGAACTGCTTTGATTTCAGGATCTTTGATGTCGAGGGCAGCTGCGCTCTGATGGAATTGTTCCAGTGCGGCAGTCAGTTTGTTCATCTGCTCCAAAGCTTCTTTTTCTTTATTTTGGTTAGCCAAGTTTTGCAATTCTAGGCCTAGCTGAGTAATTTTTTGAGCTTCTTCACCAGTGGTGAAGTGAATGAATTTTTGCAATTCGGCAAGACCGTCTGGAGATTTTTTATCGGAAATGACGATAGGTTCGGCCAGTTTAGGATCTGCTTCCGGGAATTCGCTCAGAGCTTTTTCGTATTTGTTGGCAGAGCTAGATTCGCTTTGAGCAACTTGTTCTGCCGGTTTGTCGCTGCTGCCTTTATTACCGGAGTCGCCGCAGGCTGCCAGCAGGGAAGCGGTCAAGATCAGCATACCGAATTTGTTTAATACGTTCATATTAGGATTCCTTCTTAAGTTAGGAGAAAATTGGGGGAAATTTGTTTTTATTGATGAGCGTAGATAATTGTTTGTACTTTTGTCCTATTTTATTACAGATTTGTTTATTTTTCTCAAATTAGGTTAAGTGGTATGTTTTTGGAATTAAACGGCGAAGGTGGATGGTTGTAAAATATTGAATATATAATGAAATTAACAAGGGTAATAATAAGCCAGGCTACACTGTTTTGAGCTAAAGTTGATTTTTTTTATTAAGATGTTGTTGATTTATGTAATGGAAATAAAAAAGGCCTTCTGAAACAATAAAGTTTCAGAAGGCCTTTTTGACTGGTTGGAATTAGTTGCCTAAGTCGAATGCTTTGTGCAGAACGCGGGTAGCCAGTTCCATGTATTTTTCGTCAATCAGGACGGATACTTTGATTTCGGAAGTTGAAATCATTTGGATGTTGATGCCTTCTTCTGCGAGGGTGCGGAAGATTTTGGCGGCTACGCCGACGTGTGAAC
>NZ_JBQCWY010000040.1:0-15197 GCF_051956955.1 Neisseria sp. P0021.S005
TGGCGCGTGGTTCTGTACCAGGCTTCGGCGGTTTCGACGCGGACGGCGGCTTTGGCTTCGACTGCGCCTTTGCAGGCTTGGGCGAAGTTGTAGTTGGAGTAGCCGAAGAGGGTGGGGACGCGGCAGGCGATGGGTTCGATGATGTTTTGGCAGCCGGCATCGACGAGGCTGCCGCCGACGAAGGCAATGTCTGCGCTGAGATAGTAGGCGGCAAGTTCGCCCATGCTGTCGCCTATCCAAACCTGTGTGTTGGGGGAAACGGGTTGTCCGTCGCTGCGTTTTTGCACGGTATAACCAAGCGATTTGGCGATATCGTAGGCCGTCTGAAAGTTTTCAGGGTGGCGCGGGACGATGACCAGCAAGGCATTGCCGCGGTAGCCCTGCCATGCTTTGAGGAGCAGCTCGGCTTCGTCTGTGCCTTTATACACGCGCGTGCTGGCGCAGACGACGACGGCTCGTGCGCCGATGCGTTCTTTAAAGGCGGCGGCAAGCGGGCGCGAGTCGTTGGGGGGCGCGATGTCGTATTTGGTGTTGCCGCAGACGTGGACGTTGGATGCGCCGATGAGGTGCAGGCGTTCGGCATCGGCGGCGGTTTGGGCAAAGCAGCCGGAGAGGGTCTGCATGGCAGGCTCGACCAACTTGCGGATTTTAAGATAGCCGCGTTGGGATTTTTCGGAGAGGCGCGCGTTGGCCAGAAAGAGGGGAATACCTGCTTTTTTGCAGCCGTGCATCAGGTTGGGCCAGATTTCGGTTTCCATCAAAATGCCGCAGATGGGGCGGTGTTCGGCTAAAAATCGGGCGACCCATTCGGATTTGTCGTAGGGCAGGTAACGGCATTGCGCATCGGGGAACAGGGATTGCGCGGTGGCGCGGCCAGTCGGCGTCATTTGGGTAATCAGAAACGGCGAGTCGGGAAAATGGCGGCGTAATGCCTGCACCAAAGGTTCGGCCGCACGCGTTTCGCCGACGGATACGGCGTGTATCCAAATCGGGCGTTGTACGGGATTGGGATACGCCTGCCCGAAACGCTCGTCCCAATGCTCGAGATAGGCTGGGGATTTGAGGGCGCGGCGGCGCAGGTGGCGGCGGATCAGGAAGGGGGCGAGGTGCCACAGCGTGGCGTAAAGGCGGCGTATCATGCTTACGGATCTTGTGTCGGAATAGGCCTATTTTATCGGAAACTGAAACGGAAGATATAGCTTTGATGCGGGTTTTACGCAAAGGAAACAGGCCGTCTGAAAGGTTTCAGACGGCCTTTAATGCAGGCATAAACGCTTTTACTTCACTTGCGCCATATATTTTTTCAGACGGCCTTTGCTTTGCATGGCGCGGTTTTCCATTTCATCGACAACGGCTTGCGCTTTGGCTTTGTTCACCGGTTTGCCGACCTGAATCACGCCGCTCATGTTCATCATGCGGTGCGGCGGGCAGGTATAGACGTATACGCCTTCTTTGTCGAGTTTGAGGGTGAAGTCTTTACCGTCTTCAGAGAGGAAGTCGGCAACGCCCTCGGGCAGGGCTTTGCTTTGTACCCAGTGGCCGCTGTTGGTGGCTTTGAAGGTTACGGTGTCGCCGACTTTGGCGTTGACGTAGCCGGGTTCGAACACCATACTGCCGTCTTTGCCGTTGTCGAGCATTTTGATTTCGTGGTTGGCGGCGTGTGCGCTAAGGGACGCGGTCAGCATCAGGAGGAAGAGGGATTTTTTCATGGGGGAGTCCTTTTTGTGAAGAGTATAAAATGGTTGCGGGGCTGGTTTCTTGGTGGCAGATTTCTCAGCTAGGATTGCCGCATCGGGCGGATAACGGGCAGGCCTTTGCTGTCGTACAAAAGTTCGATGTCCACTTTATACAGTCTGCCTATCATGTCCGCCTGCAACACGTCCTGCGGTGCGCCCTGCGCCTGTACTTTGCCTTCGCCGAGCAGAATCACGCCGTCTGAAAACTGCGCGGCGAGGCTCAAATCATGCAAGACCATCAGCGTAACCAGATTGTGTTCGTGCGTGTATTGCACCACGCGTTCCAAGAGGTTCAACTGGTGGTGCATATCCAGCGCGCTGACCGGTTCGTCCAGCATCAGGATTTCAGGGCGGCGCAGCATGACTTGGGCAAACATCACGAGCTGCCGCTGTCCGCCGGAAAGCCGCATGACGTCGCGGTGCGCCAAGTGGCCGATGCCCAGCTCCGCCATGATACTTGCGGCTTCGTGCAGCAGTTCGTCGCCGACGTGCATGTGCAGCGCGTCCATGCGGCCGAGCAACACGACTTCCAACGCGGTCAGCGAGGCTTCGGCGGCGGTGTCCTGCGGCATATAGCCTATGCGTTTGCGCCAGCTTTGCAGGTGGATTTTGCTCAACGCTTCGTCACCGTAGCGGATGGTGCCTTTGTGCGCCACTTCGCCGAAAATCGTTTTCATCAGCGAGGATTTGCCCGTGCCGTTCGGGCCGAGCACGGAATAGACTTTGCCTTGTTCCAGCGTCAAATCGATACTGTCGGCGACCACATAATCGCCGCGCCGGATGTGTACGTTTTCAAGTTTCAACATTTCAGACGGCCTATCGTTTCGTTAATACAATCCAGAAGAAGAACGGCACGCCGACAAACGACGTAACAATCCCCACCGGAAACAGCGCGCCGGGGATAATCACCTTGGACAACACGCTTGCCACCGATAAAAACGCCGCCCCTGCCAGCATCGCGCCGGGTAGGAAGAAACGTTGGTCTTCGCCCAAAAGAATCCGCGCCACATGCGGGGCAACCAAGCCGATAAAGCCGATCACGCCGACAAAACTGATTGCCGTCGCCGTCATCACCGCCACCAACACCAGCGTTTTCAGGCGCAAAAATTGCAGATTGATGCCCAGCCCGACGGCGCGTTCTTCACCCAAACGCAGCGCGGTCAGCTTCCACACATCGCGCGAAAGCAGAAACACGCATACCGCCGTAACCGCCGCCGTAACGATGACCGTCTCCCAAGTTGCCTTGGTCAAACTGCCGAACAGCCAGAACAGAATCTGCTGCGAAATCTCAGGCGCGGCGATAAACTGAATCAGCGACAAAATCGACTGAAACAGAAACAAAAGCGCAATCCCCACCAGCACCAGCATCGCCGAATTGAAGCGGCGCGCCGAGGCAAACAGGAACAAGATGCCCGAAGCCAGCATGGTCATCACAAACGCGCCGATGGGGACGGCGACCGTTTCAGGCAGCCCGAAACCGCCGAACGCAATCACCACCGACGCGCCCAAACCTGCCGCCGCCGCCAAGCCCAGCGTATAAGGGCTGGCCATCGGGTTGTTCAAGAGCGTTTGAATCTCCGCCCCGCCGACACCCAAAGCCGCACCGACCACCAGCGCCATTACCGCAATCGGCAGGCGCAAATCCATCACAATCAGGCGGTTCATTTCATCAACTTCGGGTTTGCCCAGCAAAACATTGACCACTTCGCCGACAGGAAGCGTGTCCGTCATCGCCGGGCCGGTGGCGATGTCGAATAAAAAACTGACCGCCGCGATGATTAAAAACATCAACACAATCAACCAACGCTTGCCTTCCAACTTGCGCTGGTTTTTCACAATCTCGGCGACAACCGAATCATTCATGTTTCAAACCTTTAAAAAAGAATGTTGATAAAGGGGAGAACGGGTTTGCCTTTTTCTTCCGCAAAAATTTCAGACGGCCTTCCGATTTAAAAGGCCGTCTGAAAATCTAAACTACCTTATTGTCCTTTCGGATAGAGGTAGAACGTGCCGCTCGGAACGACGGGCAGGTTTTGGCGGTAGAAGTCCAGATAGGTTTTCTCAGGGTTGAAATCTTTAAACAACTGCGGATAAATCGCTTTGGCCATAAACTGAATCGACGCGCTGTCGGACAGCGTGCGCGAGTTGGCATGGTAGGCGGCGTAGAGGCGGTTGTTTTTAATCGCAGGCAGGTTCGCCCAGCCGGCGCGTTTGGCAAAGCCTGCCAAGCGTTTTTCCGCTTCGGCTTTCGGAATGCCCCAGCCCATCACCATGGCGGCAGGGTTTTTCTTCAATTCGGTTTCGCGGCCGGTAATCACGATCACGTCGGGTTTGGCGGCGAGGACTTTTTCAGGATTGATCGGGCCGTAGAATTCGACCGAAGAAGCGGCGATATTGTTGCCGCCGACCAGCGTCGCCATCGAACCCCACATGCTCTTGCCGAAGGTTACGCTGTGTTCGGCAGGGCCTTTATTGCCGAACTCGACATAGACTTTAGGCTTGGGCAGGTTGGCTTTTTTCACGCGCGCCTGGATGGTGTCGGCAACGCGTTTGTAGTCTGCCGCCAGTTTGTCGGCTTTTTGCTGCTGGCCGGTCAGCGTGCCGATAAGCTTGGTCGATTGGACGTGTTTGGCCACCGTTTGCGCGTTGTAGTCCAACACGACGATGGGGATGCCGGCCTTGTTGATGCGGTCGAGATCGGAACCCAAAGCCTTGTATTGCCATTCGGCCAAAACCAGCAAATCGGGTTTCAGCGCCAATACTTTCTCAATCGAGAAAGTGCCGACTTCCACTTCGCCCACGTCGGTCAGCTGATTCAGTTTAGGCACGGCTTTGCTGAATGCCGCCCAGCTCGGCGGCGCCCAGTCGGCCCAAACTGCTTTGGAAAAACCAACGACGTTGTCCAGCGCGGTTTTACCGCCGATGGCCATGTAGTCTTGGTAATAGAAGCCCAACACCACACGTTTGGCAGGCAGGTCGACAGTTACCTTACGGCCAACGGTATCGGTCAGCTGAACGGGTTTGGCAAAAGCGGATACGGAGCCGACTGATAAAGCTGCGGCGGCAATCAAAGCAGAAAGTTGCGTAAATCTCATGAATCATTCCTTTAAAATATGATGATAATTACTATCTTTTTATAAATTTATAAGGTATTGAATCTTTTTTCAAGTGAATGTAGGGATAGACATATTTCGAAATAAAAAGTTTCATCATTAAAACGAAGGGATAGTGTTTATATAGGGCTTTGGTGTACTGAAGACCTAGTAAAAAGGAATGATATGGGGTACCTAAAGCCATAGTGGGCAGTAGCTGGAATGGATCGGTAAAGGGTTTTTTATTGCAAAAAAATAAAAGGTATTCGGTTGAAAACAAGGCCGTCTGAAACCTTGCAATCAGGGTTCAGACGGCCTTTGGTGTCGGCATAAAAGTTTTATTTCACTTGCGCCCTATATTTTTCAGACGGCCTGTAAGCAGTGTTTGGGAAAAGTGAAAAAGGTTGGTTTTTGAAATGGCGAAATAGGGAAGAAGAGGGCTTGAGGGAGAGTTGGGCGTAAACCCAAAATGGGGACGAATAAAAGGGCGTGTATCGAAACACGCCCTTTTTAGAGATTCAGACGGCCTGTGATTCCGCCTGTTCGCTTTGGTTAAGGATTTTAATCAGTTTTTCGGCTTTTTCCGGGTCTTCGCAGCGCAGGATTTTGGCGGCATCGTTTTCGAGATGGCCGGTGTTGCTGTGCAGGATGATGTTTTTAACCGAAAGCAGGTTGTTGGGGTTCATGGAGAAGCGGCGCAGGCCCATGCCGAGCAACAGTCGGGTGAAGACGGTATCGCCGGCCATTTCGCCGCAGATGGACACGCCTTTTTCCATGCGGTTTGCGGTGCGGATGATGTGTTGCAGCGTTTTGAGGACGGCAGGGTGGCCGGGTTGGTAGAGGTGGCTGACGCTGTCGTCGCCGCGGTCGACCGACAGGAGGTATTGAATCAGGTCGTTGGTGCCGATGGAAACGAAGTCGACGAGCTTGAGGATGCTGCCGACGGTCATGGCGGCGGACGGGATTTCGATCATGCAGCCGATGCTGACCGGGCCGAAGGTTTCGCCGCGTTCGGTCAGTTGGCGTTGGGCCGTGTCCAGATGGATAAGGCATTGGCGCACTTCGGAAATAGACGTAATCATCGGCCACATCATGCGCACGGGGCCGTGGGTGGCGGCACGGAGGATGGCACGCATTTGGGTGCGGAACATGACCGGCTCTGCAAGGCACAGGCGGATGCCGGTCAGGCCGAGTGCGGGGTTGAGGCTGCCGTTGGGTGTGCTGTTTTGGCCGAACCAGCGCGGATTTTTATCGACGCCCAAATCGACGGTGCGGATGGTGATGTTTTTGCCTTTGAGTTTTTTGACGATGCCGGCATAGACTTCGTATTGTTCGTCTTCGGTCGGCATGTTGTCGCGGTTGAGATAAAGAAATTCGCTGCGGAACAGGCCGACGCCGTCTGCGCCGAAGTTGTGTAGGGCTTTGATGTCTTCTGCGGATTCGATGTTGGCTAAAAGTTCGATGTTGATGCCGTCGGCCGTGGTGGCGGCGGTTTTTTTGATTTTGTTGAGTTCGCGCTTGTGGCTGCGGTATTCGCGGGCGAGGCGGCGGTATTCGTTGAGGACGACTTCGTCGGGATCGATGATGAGGACGCCGTTGATGCCGTCGACGATGACGATTTCGTTTTCGGTAATGAGTTTGCGGGCGTTGTGCAGGCCGATGACGGACGGGATGTCGAGGCTGCGGCCTAAGATGGCGGTGTGGCTGGTCGGGCCGCCGGCATCGGTTACGAAGGCGGTAATGTGCTGCTCTTTGAATAGTACGGTATCGGCAGGCGAGAGGTCGTGCGCGATGAGGACGGTGTCGTCAAGCAGGTTGCCGGCGAGGTTGATTTCGTTGCTTTGGCCGACAAGGTTGTTGTGGATGCGGCGGACGACTTGGAGCATGTCCTGTTTGCGTTCGCGCAGGTAGTCGTCGTCAATGCTATCGAACTGGGCGGCAAGCTTGTCGCTTTGCAGTTTCAATGCCCATTCGGCGTTGATTTTCTGCTCGCACAAAATGTCGATGGGTTCGCGTGAGAGGGTGACGTCGGTCAGCAGCATCAGGTGCAGGGAGATGAACGCGCCCAATTCGGTCGGAGCATTTTCGGGAATCGCGCCGCGCAGCTGTTCCAGTTCTTTGCGCGTGGCTTTGATGGCGTTGTCGAAACGGGCGACTTCGGCATCGAGTTTGTCGAGATCAATGTCGTATTGGGGGACTTCCGTTGTGCCGCGCGTGATGAGGTGGGCGTGGCCGATGGCAATGCCTTTGCCCGCGGCTACACCGTGTAGGACGATGCTCATTATTCGCCCTCGCCGAAGTAGTCGTTGATGAGGTCGGTCAACGCCTGCATGGCGGCGGCTTCGTCTGCGCCTTCTGTTTCCAGCTCAATCACGGTGCCTTTGGCGGCGGCCAGCATCATCAGGCCCATGATGCTTTTGCCGTTGACGCGATTGCCGTTTTTGGTGACCCAGACTTCGCTTTGGAATTGGGAGGCGGTTTGGGTGAATTTGCTGGAAGCGCGCGCGTGCAGGCCGAGTTTGTTGATGATTTCGATTTCTTGTTTGAGCATGGATGTCCCCTAAATGTAATGTTCGTAAAGTGAATGTTTTCAGACGGCCTTAGCCGTGTTCTTTGCACACCAGGTCTTCAGGTGCGGATGTAATGGCGAAAATGCCCCGGATGGCGGCTTCTTTGACGGTTTCAGTGAAGTCGGAGAGGTTTTCGGCTTGTGATGAGTATTGGATGGCTTTAATCATCATCGGGGCGTTGAGGCCGGTCAGGATGGCGGATTTGTTTTCGCGCACCAGCCGGCGTGCGGCGTTGCATGGGGTTGCGCCGAAGATGTCGGTCATGATCAGCACGCCGCGGTTGTTGGGAAATTCCTGCAATGCGGCGATGGCGTTGTTGATGATGTCGTTTTGATCCTCGTCGGGCTGTACGCCGAGGATGTGGAGATTTTCGGGGAAGCCGTTGGGAAAGAAATGGTCGGCCAAACCGCGATAGGCTTCACCTATGGTTTCATGTGTAATGATTAACAAACCTATCATGATGTGTTCCTAGCATGGGGGTTGAGGCCGTCTGAAGATTTTTCAGACGACCTTTGTTTTATTTATTGTTTAAGGCGTAGATTTCGCCGAGGTTGCGCCAGCAGCCGGCGGCATCCATGCCGTAACCGAAGACGTAGCGGTTGGGCACGTCCAAACCGACATAATCGGCTTTGGTCGGTTTTTCTTTGTCGATCAGCTTGTTGGCAAACACGGCCGCACGGCAGCTTGCCGCGCCCATTTCCAACAGTTTTTCCTGAATGGCGGCCATGGTGTGGCCTTCGTCCAAGATGTCGTCCAAAACGACTACATGACGGCCTTTGATTTGCTCGGGGTCGGGCATGCGTTTCCAGTTGAACGCGCCGCCTGCGAGTTTGTCGCCGTAGCGGGAAAC
This sequence comes from Neisseria sp. P0021.S005, assembly GCF_051956955.1. Classification (NCBI taxonomy): domain Bacteria; kingdom Pseudomonadati; phylum Pseudomonadota; class Betaproteobacteria; order Neisseriales; family Neisseriaceae; genus Neisseria; species Neisseria sp. P0021.S005. Next base: position 8,249 of record NZ_JBQCWY010000040.1, read on the forward strand.
GTGGACGTAGTCAAAGTCCAAAGGAAAGCGCAACAGCGGCAATAACTGTCCTGTAAACACCACCGCACCACCCATGACAGGCAAGAGCAGGGGGTATTTGTCGCCCAAGTCGCGGGTAATGTCGTCGGCAACTTTTTGCAAGGCCGCGCGGCATTGTTCTTGGTCAAACAGCAAGTCGGCATTGTCCAGCATGGCTTGGGTTTCAAGGCGTTTGGTTTCTAAGTCGGTCATGATAGGTCGTGTTGAGTGCGGTTAAAAACAAATTATATAGCGGATTCAATCAATTTTCGATACAAGGCGCGGCAATAGTGTAGTGAAAGCGAAGGGATTTGAGCCGACCACGTTCAGACGGCCTTTTGTCCTTCCGCTTCGTCCACCAGCAAAAATGCCGTCAAAGCCAAAGCGGTCAATACTGCCGTCAACACCATCGCCCGTCCGTAATTGTCCGCACCGGCGCGCCCGAGATAATCGTAAATCAAAGTGGTCAGCGTCTGCCATTCGGGGCGCGACAGGAACAATGTGGCCGCAAATTCGCCGATACACGTTGCCGAAGCCAAAGTCAGACCGCGCCGCAAAGCCGGTTTCAATAAAGGCGCGGTTACATAACAGGCCGTCTGAAAACCGTTTGCGCCCATAGTACGCGCCGCCGCCGCGTAATCTTTGGGCAAACCGTCCCACGCGGCCAATACATCTTTGGCCACAAACGGATACGCCAACAGCGCGTAAGTCGCCGTCAGCAGCCACAGCGAAGCCGTCCACTGCGGATAGAGCAGCAATACGCCGAACGCAATGCACACGGGCGACACCATAAACGGCAAAAACATCAGCGCGCGCAACCACGCCATTTGCCGTGCCGCCGCCGCATACAGTACGCCCAATACCGTCGCCGCCGCCACTGCTGCCGCAGAGAAACGGACGGTGTTCCACACAGCCGTCCAAGTCTGCGCTTCAAACAAAACCGACCACGAAGAGCCTGCCGATACCGCCTTGAGCCACACCGCCGCCAAAGGCAGCAGGCAGCACACTGCCAACATGGTCAATACCGTTGCCGTCAGCCATTTTTCCCAAGCCCATATCGGCGCACGCGGAGGCAAAGGCGAGACTGACTTATCCACAGTCACGCGCCTGCTCCAATACGCATACAAACCGCCTGCCGCCGCCGTAACCGCCAGCACCAGCCACACCAACACCGACGCACGCGCCATGTCCAACTCATACGCCACCAGCCGGTAGATTTCCACTTCCACCGTCGCAAAACGTTCGCCGCCGAGCAGCAAGGCCAGCCCGAAGCCTGAAAAACAATATAAAAACACCAGGCACGCGCCGCCGGCAACCCACGCGCGCACCACCGGCCATTCGACCCAGACAAACCGCCTCCACGCGTCCGCGCCCAAAGATTGTGCCGACAGCAACCGCGCCTGCGGCACACGCACAAATCCCTGATACGCCGAGCGCACCAAAACCGGCAGGTTGAAAAACACGTTGCCGTAAATCAGCAGCCACGGCGTGTCCTGCCAACCTGCCGCCAGCATACCGTGTGCACCAAACAAGGCGAGCACGCCCATGCCTGCCACCAAAGTCGGCATCACGAAAGGCAGCATCAGCAGGCGCAAAACCGTGCGCCGTCCGGCAAAGTCCATCCGCGCCAGCACCCACGCCGCAGGCACGCCCAAAGCCGTGACCAAGACGCAGGTCAAAACCGCCTGCGCCACCGTCCAGCCCAAGCGCAGGCGCATATAGTCATCAGCCACCACTTCCGCCCAAGCGCCTTCGCCGTCGTAAAACGCCAACGACAGCAAAGGCGCGGCCACCATAATCGCTAAGAAACCTAAAGGCAGAAGCAACAGCGCAAACCGCCGAATCCAAACCTGCATCGATGCGTACCCGAGAATAAAAATGCCTATTTTAGCCCGAGTTCGGCATAGAAGGTGGTATTCCTGCCCTTGTTTTCAGACGGCCTGTGTAGCTTTACGGATAAAACCGCCGTTTCTTCAAATTTTCCAAACATTTACGAAATCTCTTCAAAAAGGCAACATAATTGGTTGGGTATTTTTGATACAATCCGCCGCTTCAAAAAATCAAATAAATCAAAAACAAGGAAACATTATGACCGCTACACGTCCACAAACCTATGATGCCGTCGCGCGCGCGTTGCATTGGCTGACCGTACTCGGTTTCATCGGCATCCTCTCCACCATTACCGTTTGGACCATCTATGATGGCGAAGAATGGGTCAAATCGCTCTTTGGCGTGCATAAATCCATCGGTTTCATCACGTTGCTGGTGATTATCGTGCGCATTGTTTGGGCCTTGCTCAATGCGTCCAAACGTCCTGCCGCCGACAGCTTTGCCGCCAAAGCAGGCCACCTTGCCCTTTACGTCTTCATGCTCGCCGTTCCCGTTATCGGCATGATCCGCCAATATGGCGGCGGCCGTGGCCCGTTGAAAGTATTCGGTGTCGAAGTGATGCAGGGTTCGCCTGAAAAAATCGAATGGATGTCCAACCTCGGCAATATGGCGCACGGCAAACTCGGCTGGCTGCTCTTCGCGCTGGTCGCCGGCCACATCGCCATGGTTGTTGTCCACCGCATTCAAGGCCACGACGTTTTATACCGCATGATCGGTCGTCGTTCTTAAGTGTAAAACGGTAAACAGCCAAGGCCGTCTGAAAACAGTTTGATCAAGCAAAAACTGTTTTCAGACGGCCTTTTTGTATTTGTGTTAATCTGCAAAAGTAGGGCAGGCATTTTGCCTGACTGTTGTCTAAATACTGTAAACCGTACCGAGAAACACCATGACTGCTCCTATTCTCGCCATTACATCCGGCGAACCGGCCGGCATCGGCCCCGACATCTGCCTTGATTTGGCTTTCGCCGACCTTCCTTGTCGCCCCGTTGTTTTGTGCGACAAAAACCTGTTGGTAAACAGGGCCGAACAGCTCGGCAAATCCGTCATTTTGCGCGATTTTCAAGCTCAAGCGGCTGAACCGTTGCCCAAGGGTGAACTCGAAGTTCTGCATATTCCCTTAGATGCCGAGTGTCGGGCGGGCGAACTCAATCCTGCCAATGCCGCGTATGTGCTCCGACTGCTGGATACGGCGTATCAGGGCATTTCAGACGGCCTGTTTGCCGGTATGGTTACCGCGCCGCTGCATAAAGGCATCATCAACGATGCCCACGCAGACAACGGCTTTTTCAGCGGCCATACCGAATACCTCGCCGAAAAAAGCCATACCGAACAAGTTGTCATGATGCTGACCGGCGGCGGCCTGCGCGTGGCGTTGGTTACCACCCATCTGCCGCTGAAAGACATTTCCGCCGCCATCACGAAGCCTTTAATCGAGTCGGTTGTCCGCATTCTTGAACACGACCTGCGCCATAAGTTCGGCATAGCCAAACCGGTCATCCTCGTTACCGGCCTCAATCCCCATGCCGGCGAAGGCGGCCATTTGGGACACGAAGAAATCGACACCATTATTCCGGCGCTTCATGCCCTGCAGGCCGAAGGCATAGACGCACGCGGCCCTTATCCGGCTGATACTGTGTTCCAACCTTTTTTACTCAAAGATGCCGATGCCGTCCTCGCCATGTATCACGACCAAGGGCTGCCGGTACTCAAATACGCCGGTTTCGGCGAAGGCGTGAATATCACCCTCGGCCTGCCCTTTATCCGCACTTCCGTCGACCATGGCACGGCCTTGAACTTGGCAGGTACGGGCAAAGCTGATTCTGGCAGCCTGATTACCGCCGTCCGCGCCGCGTTTGATATGTCGCACAATATGCAGAAACAGGCCGTCTGAAACGTAGAGGTTTAATCGTTTGTAGGCGTAATGTGTTCCCGTAAAAGCATCATCAGGGAGCATCTGCATGCTGATTTGATGAAGTCGATGGATGTTTGGACAATAATCAGCGTTTTATTTTAAAAACCATATAAAAAAGGCCGTCTGAAGACCCATGTTTTGGGTTTCAGACGGCCTTTTGGTTTTTTGGTTTACCAAATTTCAGACAAAGTTTCTTTGACTTTGGCCTTCACTTCCGCACCGAAGCGACGGCTGAGCATTTTGCTGAAATCGTCTTGCGGCGTGTAGTTGACCAGCTCGGGGGCTTTGACAACATCGCGGGCAACGCTGTAAATGCTACCGAAGTCGTCAATCAGGCCGACCTGTTTGGCTTCTTTGCCGGTGTAGATGCGGCCGCTGAAAATATCGGGATACTGTTTGTCTTTCAACCTTGCGCCGCGGCCGAGTTTGACGGCTTTGATAAATTCTTGGTGAATATCGCCCAACATGGTTTCCCAAATTTGGGTTTGTGCCGGCGTTTCAGGCGTGAAAGGGTCACCCATGCCTTTGTTGCTGCCGGCGGTTTTCAGACGGCGTTTGACACCGGCTTTGTCCATCAGGCCGGTAAAGTCGAAACCGCCGCCGATCACGCCGATGCTGCCGACAATACTGGAAGGGTCGGCGTATATTTTGTCGGCTGCGGCGGCAATGTAGTAGCAGCCGGAAGCGCACATGTCTTCGGCAACGAGGTAGACCGGGATGTCTTTGTGTTCGGCTTTGAGGCGGCGGACTTCGTTAAAGGCCGTGTTGGACACGACAGGCGAACCGCCGGGGCTGTTGGCACGAATGATGATGGCTTTGGCGTTACCGTTTTCGTAGGCGGCTTCCATGCTGTCGCGCAGGATTTGGACTTGGTCGTCGATGTCGTTGCCGATTTCGCCGGTCAGGTCGATAACGGCGGTGTGTTCGCTGCGGGCTTGGATGCTCGTGGTTTTTCCTTCTTCTTCCGCAAGGCCGAAGATTAGGCTGAGGAAGATGAGGACGGCGACGCCGCGCCAGATATTGCGCCAAATGCGGGCGCGGCGCTGTTCTTGGTAGGCGGCGAGGAGGACTTCGCGCAGGGTGTTGCGCTCCCAGTTGTCGACGGGGGTGGAGGCTGAAGAGGGTGTGTTTTGGGCATCGCCTTCACGGTGGATTCGGTATTGCATGATGTGATGTGCTTTCTTGTAGGCCGTCTGAATGTTCAGACGGCCTTATCGGTTTTAGTTGATGGAATAGCCGCGCAGGTATTGCGTACGTTCGCGGGTCATACGGGTTTCACACTGCAGGCGCAGGTATTCTGCTTGTGCGGCGTTGTCTGCGGACGCGGCGGCTTGTTGGCAGTTGAGTTTTTTGCTTTGAATCCAGGCGCGTTGTTCGCCGAGGATTTGTTGTTTGACATCGCTGTCTAAGCCGCCCCAGAGGTCGTTGATCTCGCCGTCTGTCTGACGGTTTTGCGCGCGCGCGTTGTCGAGTTCGCTTTGGCTGAGGCCGGGCGGCTCGTTGCGCGGAGTTTCACGGTCAGGGTGCAGGACTTCGTAGTCTGAATCGTCGTCATTATCGGTCAAACCGACGGCTTGGCTGGCGGCGTTGTTTTCAAGGATGTCTTGCGGATTGAGGGTGGGTGGTTCTTCCGTGTTTTGGTTTTGCAGCAGTTTGATGGCCTGCTCTTTGGACACGGGTTTGCCGTCTATCATGACGATGCTTTTCACGCCGTAGGGCAGCAGGGTGGCGGAAAGGGTTTGGGCGGTGGAACTCAGGGTATTGTCTTCGAAAACCGGTTTGCCGTCTTTATCGGGGGTGTAGAGCAGGGTGGTGCTGAACGTGTTGTTTTCAAAAGTCAGGTTGCTGCCCATCAGTTTTTGTTCGAGCATGTCGGACAACGGGGTGTTGCCGTAAATCAGCGGGCTGTTGTCTATGGCCGTCTTGAGGATGGTGTCGGGAATGCGGATTTTGAGGTTGGCGCGGCAGATGGCTTTGCCGTCGTCTCCGGTTTCTTTGGGGTCTTCAAGCAGGGTTTCTAATTCGAGGCCGGCGGCGATGATTTTGTCGGCATCGACAAATTGGCGGTTGTCATTGCGGGCAAAGGAGCGCGCTTGTTGTTTGAGGGTGTCTTCGATGGTGGTACGGATGTTTTGCAGTGTGGCCGGTTGGGCGCAATCAAGTGCGGCTTTGGGCTCTTCTTTGCTGCATGCGGCAAGAAGAATCGTGCTTAAAATCAATACGGAAGCGGTTTTTTTGTACATGGGTACTCCTGAAGATGACGGCCTTTCAGACGGCCTGACGTGCTTATCATAACAAAAGCACTTGCAGCAAGTAAATGCGGCAAGTGCTTTTCTATGTCAGACGTATCAGCCTTTGATGACGCTGATGAAGCCGGAGAGGATGGCGGCGTTGAGCAAGTCAACGAAGAACGCACCCACCATAGGTACAATCAAGAAGGCTTTGTGAGACGGGCCAAAAGTTTGGGTAATGGACTGCATATTGGCAACGGCAGTCGGGGTGGCACCCAAACCGAAGCCGCAGTGACCGGCTGCCAATACGGCAGAGTCGTAATCGCGACCCATGAAGACGTAGGTAACGAAAGTGGCGTACAGAATCATCACGACGGTTTGTACGGCCAAGATGATGGTTACAGGGCCTGCCAGACCGGTCAATTCCCACAGTTTCAGGTTCAGAAGAGCCATAGACAGGAAGAGTGACAGGGAGGCGTTACCGAATACGTCGATGGCACGGTCAAACATATTGACTTTGAAGGCGGCAGTCAGGACGTTGCGGATGACCACGCCTGCAAACAGACACCATACGAATTTAGGCAAGTCGAAGAAGGCTTTGTCGTAGCTGTCCACGATTTCGGCAAAAGCCAAACATGCGGCAAACATCGCGAGCGTTTCGACAGCGGAGTCAGCCGTAATCAGGCGAGTGCGCTGTGCTTGTTCGAAGATGTCATCAGTAGCATCGTTGTCGTCGGATTTGGCAGTTTTGACGATAGGTTTACGGCCCATTTTGTTGATCAGACGGCGTGCAACAGGACCACCGATCAAACCGCCGAATACCAGGCCGAATGTTGCAGAAGCCATACCTAAGCCGGTTGCGCCGGTCAGGCCGAATTTGCTTTCAAAGTCAGGACCC
>NZ_JBQCWY010000041.1:0-15170 GCF_051956955.1 Neisseria sp. P0021.S005
TGCGTTGTTCCATTTCCAAGACTTCGGACAATTTGACGCCCAAATCGTCGGCGATTTCTTGCGCTTCTTTTGGAGACAAGGCATTCAGGTTTTTACGCATGCTGCGCAGATTGAAGAACAGTTTGCGTTGCGGTTTGGTTGTGGCAACGCGGACCAAACGCCAGTTGCGCAAAATGAATTCATGGATTTCGGCTTTAATCCAATGCACGGCAAACGAAAACAGGCGCGCGCCGCGGCTCGGTTCGTAGCGTTTGACGGCTTTCATCAGGCCGATATTACCTTCTTGAATCAGGTCGGCTTGGTTGAGGCCGTAGCCGTCGTAACCGCGTGCAATGGATACGACGACGCGAAGATGAGACAGAATAAGCTGTTTGGCGGCGTTGAGATCGCCTTTTTGTTGACGTTCGGCCAGTTGTGTTTCTTCTTCGGCAGTCAGCATGGGAATGCTGTTGACAGTATGAATGTATTGCTCGAGGCTACCGTTGCCGCTGTGGATAACGGGTAATGCAAAAGCTTTATTCATAAAGGATACTCTCCTTGATTGGGCCGTCTGAAAACGGCTTTTTGTTTATTGTGTGACAAGCAGTATAACACTGCCTGTGGTTTGTTTTGTTATGGGTTGGATTTTTTCTGTAAATTAACGATAGATCCAATAGTTTTTACTGCTTGAATCGCAAGGGTTGATTGTCTTAGAAAATTTGAGTGATTTGCTAGGTTTTGGCTAAGTATATTACAAACATTTCTGTATGTAAATAGTTTTGGTGATAAAAAAGACCTTGTATAACAAGGTCTTAAAAATTTTTTATTCTGGTTTTTTCCGGCCAATCAGGATAAGGAATACGCCGATAACGGCCAAAATGCTGATAAGCCATGTTGAGCCGCCTGCTTTCATATAAGGCGTTTCGCCGATATAGCCTTTAACGTGGCCTTCGAGGACGGTTTCTGTATCCGGTTGGGCTTCGGCAACAATCGTACCTTTAGGGGAAATAATGGCGGTCGCGCCGGTATTGGTGGCGCGAACCATGTAGCGGCCCAGTTCCATTGCACGCGCTTGGGACTGTTGAAGCTGCTGGTACATGGCATTGGACTTGCCATACCACGCCATATTGCTGATGTTGGCAAGCAAGGTGGAGCGTTTCGCCGTTGCAATGAGTTCGTCGCCGAAACCGTCTTCATAGCAGATATTGAAGGCGACTTTTTGATCTTTCATCACCAAAGGCGCTTGGTTGTCGCCGCCTTTTTGAAAGTCGGCCAAAGGCATATCCATCATTTTATAGAGGCGCTCGGTAATGGTGGGCAAGGGCTTGTATTCGCCAAATGGAACGAGGTGGTTCTTGGCGTAGTAGGGGATGGTATCGGAAGTGCTGTTGTGATAGTCGCTCAAATTGATGACTGCATTTTCGTAGCCGTTGCCGTCGGGCGTATATTGGCTGATACCGATGGCCAACGCGCTGCCGTTGCTTTGCGCTTGCTCGGCGAATTGTTCCAAGATGCCTTCGGGCAGGTCTTGGCGCATCAGTGGCAGGGCGGTCTCGGGCAGGATGACGATGTCAGCACTGGTTTTGCTGATTTGTTCGTAGTATTTCTGAATGGTTGGGATGATTTGCTCTTCTTTCCATTTCAGATTTTGCTCGATATTGCCTTGAATCAGGGCAACCGTGCTGGTGCTGCCGTCAGGGCGGGTGTATTCGGTTTGTTGGGAAATGTAGCCGACGGAGCAGAGTGCAACGATAAGGAATAAGGGCAGGAGGCGGTGTTTCAGACGGCCGTGGTTGTCAATCAGCAACACCAGCCATGCGCTGAGAAAAGCGGTTGCCAGCGTGACCATATGAATGCCGCCCAAAGGCGCGAAGCCTGCCAACGGGCTGTCTTTGATGATTTGGGAATAGCCGATTGCACCCCAGCCGAATCCAGTCAGGAAACGTTCGCGGGCAAATTCTGCCAGCGTCCACAAAATCGGCAGCAGGAGGCCGGTTTTGGCCCAGCGCGACAGGTTGCATTTTCTCCACACCCAAAAACAGATGGCCGGATAAAGCGCAAGAAATGCCGGCAGCAGGAAGGTGAGGGGGATGGCGTATGAATCCGGCAAACCCGAAACATCATGCAAGGCAGTGTGTATCCAATAAAACTGCGCCGTATAACCGATTAATCCGAACAGATAGGCAGTCATGACGGCAAAGCGTGGACGCAATTCAATCAGGCGTATCAGCGCGCCAAACAACAGCGGCATCAGCCAGAAATGATAATACGGGGCGAAAGTGAACGGTGTCGCGGCGGCAATCAAGATGACCAGCGGCCAGTAAAGCAGCGGATGTTGCCAATATTGTTCGAGTTTACGGAAAATATTCATGCTTTAAATGGTATTGAGGCCGTCTGAAAAGTTTTCAGACGGCAGGGAAACAAAATCAGTCTTTTTGAAACAATTTCATTGCAGGCAGGACGATTGCGCAAGCCAATGCACCGGCGGCTACTCCGACCACCAAGTTGGCGATATGTTCCATCATGCCGCTGTCCCAATGCTGTGCGTGGAGGAAATCGTGCAAAAAGCCAAGGTTGTGGGTGATCAGTCCGCCGCCAACCAAGAACATCGCCAGCGTGCCGACAATGCTCAAGCCACGCATAAACCAAGGCATAAATGAAATCAAACTGCGTCCGATACCTTGCACAGCAACGCTTTTTTGGCGCATCAACATCATGCCGAGGTCGTCAAGTTTGACGATAATGCCGACCAAACCATAGACCAATGCCGTCATGCCGACACCGATGGCGGCCATAACCAAAGAACGCGTCATCAGGTCATATTTTTCAACAACGCCCAGCGCGATAATAATAATTTCGGCGGAGAGGATGAAATCTGTGCGGACCGCGCCTTTCACTTTTGTTTTTTCGTCTGTGACTTCAGGCTCGGCATCGTGTCCGTCTTCGTGTTCATTGCGGTGCAAGAATTTGTGCAACAGTTTTTCCACGCCTTCAAAACACAAATAAACACCGCCGATCATCAACAAGGGCGTAATCAGCGCTGGCAGGAAAGCGGAAAGCAACAGTGCAAGCGGCACCAGAATCAGCTTATTGACCAGAGAGCCTTTTGCCACCGCCCAAATAATCGGCAATTCGCGCTCGGCGGATACGCCGGTTACCTGATTGGCGTTGAGCGCCAAATCGTCACCGACCACGCCGGCGGTTTTTTTTGCGGCGACTTTGGTCATCATCGCTACGTCGTCCAAAACGGCGGTAATGTCGTCCAAAAGCGTAAAGAGAGAGGCGAAGGCCATAATGTTGTCCGGATAAAATCAAATAAACGCGCGATTATATATGAAAATTCAGTTGCTTGAATGGTTTCAGACGGCCTTTGACGGAAATTAACCAAAGGCCGTCTGAAAATGCTATTTCGGCGTATAACGTCCAGCCATGGCTTTATACACCATATTTTCGTATTTCAAGGCTTCATAGCGTTGGTTCAGTAGGTTTTGCGCCGAGCTGTATTCCGAATTCAAAGCCTCCAGCCAGTCTTTCAGCTCGTTTTTACCGTGTTGGTAGCGTACTTGATAGTAATGGCTGTTTTTCTTGTCCAACTGATAACGCTGTTCTTGATTGGCAAGGCTGGCCTGCGCGTTTTTGTAGGCAAGGTAATTGGTGTTGACCTCGTTGAGCGCGGTAGTCAGGGCTTTTTCAAAATTCAGCTTGGCACTGTCCATCTCCGCTTGTACGGTTTTGTCTTTCCATTTCATGATCTGCCAATTAAGGAAAGGCAGATTGATGGTGGCCGATCCGCCTAACATAGGGATATTGAACGTGCTTTTCGCTTTATCGGAAGACGTACTCAAACTTGCGCCCAAAGTAATCGACGGATACCAACTGCGTTTTTGCGCGTTGACCGATTGCTGCGACGCCTGCAGGCGGTATTCGGCGGCGCGCAGGTCGGGGCGGTTGGCTAAAACGGTAATCGGTACGTCCAAGTTCACGCCTTTGACCGGCAGCAGGCGGAATTGTGCCGGATCGGCGGCCATGTTTTCAGACGGCCTTAAATTCAATAAATTACGCAAAACCTGTTTTTGCGTATCCAAATTGTTTTGCAAAGACAACAGGCTGTTTTCTGCGCTCAGCAATGACTGTTTGGCTTGGGTCGGCTGGCTTGAGTCGGCTCGGCCGTAGTGGAACTTGGCATTCGCAATGCGGTTGATTTCCTGGTATTGCTTCAGCGATTTTTTCGCCAACTCGATGGCTTCGTTCAGGTAGGAGATATTGAAATACGCATCGGCGACATTATTAATCAAAGTCAGGCGTGTATTGGCCATGTCTTCATGCGTGGCTTGGTATTCCCATACCTGCGCATCGGCAGTGGCACTGAGTTTGCGCCACAAATCCAATTCGTAGCTCAAACCAAGCTGGCTGCTGAAGGTATTGCCATGGCTGCCGGTTTTCAGGTTTTTAGAAGCGTTCGCGCCCAACGATCCGCTGAACGAAGGCACCAAATCCGCGCCCAAAATATTGGCTTGATACAAAGCTTTGTTGACGCTGATGGCGGCCTGTTTCAAATCGACATTGTTCGCCAGCGCCTGCTCCATCAGCGCATTGAGCTGCTGGCTTTGGTAGATTTCCCACCAGTTGCCGTTTACATCGTAGCGTTCGGCAGTTTCCGCCGCGCTCATGACTTGGCCGGTCGCTTCCAGCGTCAGGTTCGGATTGGCTTTAGGCGCGGCGCACGCACTTAGGGCAAGGGCAACAGCCAATGATAAGGCTGCTTGGGAAAAAGGTTTCGTCTTCATAAAAAATCTTTCGGGTAACAGCATTTCAGACGGCCCTAAAATAATAGGCCGTCTGAAACATAATCAATCCTGAGCCAGCGCATCAATCGGGTTGAGCTTGGAAGCCTTGTTGGCAGGCATAAAGCCGAACGCGACGCCGATGGCGGTGGAGCAGACGACTGCGCCGATGACGGAAGTCATGGAAATGCTCATTGGGAAGTCGGTAACAAAATAGTTGAACACCAGGCTGATGCTTGCGGACAGCAATACGCCGGACAGGCCGCCGATGATACAGATTAAGACGGCCTCAATCAGGAACTGTTGCAAAATATTGTTGCGGCGTGCGCCGATTGCCATGCGAACGCCGATTTCTTTGGTGCGCTCGGTAACGGAGACCAGCATGATGTTCATCACGCCGATACCGCCGACCACCAAAGAGATGACCGCGATGGAAGAAATCAGCAGCGTCATGGTGCCGGTTGTGCTTTCCACCATTTCTTTGATGCTGTCGCTGTTGTTCATAAAGAAGTCTTCTGTACCGTGGCGTGCTTTCAGCAGCTCGGTCAGGCTTTTTTCGGCAACCTGTGTGTTGGCATCGTCTTTGATTTTGACAACGATGGAGTTGGTATAGCTTTCGCCGGTAATTTGGTGCATGACCGTTGTATAAGGCGACCAAAGCATCAGCGAGTCGGAATTGCCAAATGAGTTGTCATCCTTTTTCATAATGCCGATGACGGTTAACGGGCGTTTTTTGAAAAGGATGGTTTTGCCTAAAGGATTGACACCTTCGCCGAAGAGTTTGGTTTTGGTGTTTTGGTCGATGACGACGACTTGGTCATCGGTTTTTACATCGTCATCATCAAACAGACGGCCTTCTTCCAATTTCAAACCGCGCACGTCGAAATATTGTTCGCCTACGCCGTAAAGCGAGGCGGTCAGGTCGGTGTTACGGTAGGTTAAGGTGCCGCTGGAGTTGGTTTGAGGGGTGGCGGAGGCGACGTAACTTTGTTGGCTGATGGCTTTTGCGTCATTAATCGTCAGTGTCTTGATCCGTCCGCTGCGGCGGTCGCCAAAACCACGGCCGGGGAAGATGCTGATGGTGTTTGTGCCCATCGAGTTGATGTCTTCCAAGATTTTTTGTTGCGAGCCATTACCCAATGCCACTACCGATACCACCGAAGCGATACCGATGATAATCCCCAGCATGGTCAGCAGCGAACGCATTTTGTGCGCCATAATTGCCTGCACAGACATTTTGAATGCTTCCATAAATTGATCGTAATAAAACGACCAAGAAGCTTTTTCTTTAATCCTCTCCACTTTGCTTGGCGGAATATCAGGATTTTTAGACGTATCCGAAATAATCTGACCGTCGCGGATTTCGATGACGCGGTTTGCGTTTGCCGCAATGCCCGGATCGTGGGTAACCATAATCACGGTATGCCCGTCTTCGTGCAGCTTGTGGATGATTTCCATCACGTTTTTACCGCTGGCGGTATCCAATGCGCCGGTCGGCTCGTCGGCAAAGATGATTTCGCCGCCGTTCATCAACGCGCGGGCAATCGAAACACGCTGTTGCTGACCGCCGGAAAGTTCGCTGGGTTTGTTGCCTTCTTTATTTTGCAAACCCAAATCGCCCAACAGTTTTTCCGCACGTTCCGCACGCTCTTTGCTGTCCATGCCCATATACACGGCAGGCAGGGCGACGTTGTCCCGGGCGGTCAGCGAGCTTAACAGGTTGTAACGCTGGAAAATAAAGCCGAAACGCTCACGGCGCAAAGCCGCCAGCTCATCCGGCTGCATTTGCGATGTTTCGATGCCGTCGATTTGATAAGAGCCGGAAGTGGCGGTATCCAGACAACCCAAAATATTCATCAGCGTCGATTTGCCTGAGCCGGACTGTCCGATAATCGCTACAAAGTCGCCTTTCTCAATAGAAAGGCTGACATCTTTCAATACGTGTACACGGTTTTCACCGCTACCGAAAAAACGGTTGATATTCTTACATTCGATTAAACTCATAATCTTTCCGGGCGAAAAATAGAAATACAGGAACTAAGGCCGTCTGAAACACAGCCAAACCTTTCAGACGACCTTAATCAATCAGCGAGGAGGGCCGCCACCCATCATCGCGCGTTCACTGCTCTTATTCTTTTCATCTGCGCTCATTTCAGAAACGATCACTTTTTCGCCTTCTTTCAAGCCGCTTTTGATTTCGGTATTCATGCTGTCTTTCAAACCGACGGTCACTTCGCGTTCTACCGCTTTATTGTCTGCGCCCAAAATGCTGACATAGGATTTGCCGTTATGCTTTTTCACAGTCAGCGTCGGTACCAGCAAAACATTCTTCACGCCGTTGATTTCAATCGTGTTTTGAGTGGTCATGCCGATGGAAAGTTTGCCGTCGGAATTTGGCACCAAGGCGCGGGCATAGTAGTAAATTGCATTGGAAGTCGTGTCCGTGCTGCTGGTGTAGCTGCCCAAAGACATGGTGGTCAGGCCGGGGTCGACGCTGTCCAATTTCGCTTTAATCGGCGTGTCCGGTTCGGACAAAATGGTGAACGAAATATCCTGACCGGCTTTGACTTTCGTAATATCGCCTTCGGCAATCTGCATTTTGTTTAACATGGTTTCCAGATTGGCCAGTTGGATAATGGTCGGCGTAGATTGCGCCGCATTGACGGATTGGCCTTCTTCAACAGGAATGGCGACTACGGTGCCGTCCATGGTGGCGGTAATCCGCGTGTGGCCCAGTTCGGATTCGGCTGTATTGATGGAGATTTTGGATTGTTTGATGGAGGCCTTCAGTTCGGCGACATTGGCTTTGGCTGCGGCTAAAGAGTCTTGTGCAGATTCCAAATCTTCTTTGGAAGTGGCCTGTTCTTTCCATAAGGCAAGTTCGCGCTTATATTTTTTCTCCGCGCTGGAAAGTGCGATTTCGGCAGAAACCAATTTTGCCTGATAAGTTTCTAGTTTGGATTTTTCGGTATTTAAGGTGTTGAGCTGATTGGTTGAGTCGATTTCTGCAATCAGATCGCCTTTTTTTACTTGTTGGCCCAGTTTCACATACAGTTTTTTAATCTGGCCTGAAGCTTCCGCGCCTACGGATACCAAATTGGAAGGCGAGATTTCGCCGGTTGCCGATACGGTTTGACGGATATCGCCGAGTTTGACCACTTCCGTAATAAAAGAAGACTGAGGCTCAGGCTTCATCAAAGACCAGCCGCCGAAAGCCGCAGCCACGATAACAGCCGTACCGGCCGCCCACTTGAAAACTTTAGACATATAAAAGGAACCAATTCAATAAAATAACGTCGCAGACAAGCAACCAATGTATTGATAGAAACAAAAAAACAACTGGATTTTACTGTAAAGACCAAGACCAACCAAGAGACGGTCAACTTAAATTGAAGTTTAACTTATTGAAATAAAAAATAAAAGGATGAAGATATTTTTCAGAACTTGTACCTCGTTTACATAAATTCCCAAACTCCCTCCGAATCTGAACATTTAAGCCGCAAGAAAACGACTATAATATTCATGTCTTATTCCAATTATTAACGACACAAATAAAATGAAACACCAACAAGGCTTCACGCTTATCGAGCTGCTGATAGTCGTTTTGATTGCAGCCATTCTCGCTACCATCGCCTATCCGTCTTATCAAAACTACATCCGCCAAACGCGTCTCGCATCCGTCCGCACACAGATGCTGCATAATGCCCAACAACTTGAACGCTACTATACTCAAAAAAGTACTTTTGTAGGGTTTCCTACCGAAAATTTGCAGCAGAATCAATATTTCAATATTAGTTTTTCCGAAGGTACGGATTCTATGCCTGATCCTTCCGATTCAGGTTATATTTTGAAGGCTGTACCCAATAGAGAAACCAATGCCGATGAAACTTGTACCGTTTATTACAACGACAGCGGTATCATCTGGGCAAACAGTGATAAACAAAACTGCCCCGGTTATGAAATACCAAAATCGGAATAAATCGAAATATAAAAGGCCGTCTGAATTTTAGACGGCCTTTTGGATGGTTTGGCTGTATAAGCACATTAGCTTATACAGGGCAAAGATTGGTAATCCCGGCCCGATGTGAAGCCCATCTTAGCCTTTGCGGCGCGGTTCGTCAGGGCGGATGCGTGAAGCCAGTTGGTCGAGGATGCCGTTGACGAATTTATGGCCGTCGGTGCCGCCGAAAGTTTTGGTGACTTCAATGGCTTCGTTGATGATGACAGGATAGGGGGTCTCAGGCATGGTGCTCAGCTCATGGCAGGCAACCAGCAAAACGGCGCGTTCGATAGGGCTGAGATCTTTCTCGTCGCGGTCGAGCAGGGGGCTGATTTTTTCCATGTATTCTTCGGCATGGGTTTGCGCGCCGAAAAACAGTTTGTTGAACAGCTCTTCATCCATATTGGGCGCTTGGGACAGTTCGCGGATGTTTTTGGCGATTTCGGGAGCGGCTGTTTTGTTGATGCCTGCTTGATAAATGGCTTGTACGGCAAGCTCGCGTGCGCGGCGGCGTGGGCTTTTCATGGGTATTCCTTGTGAAGAGGGTGCCGATGGTTGTCGGCTGAATATTGAATGATTCAGACGGCCTCAATGTCATGATTGGGAGGCCGTCTGAAAATATGCGGTATTCAATACGGGGAGAACTTATTCTTCGTCGTCTTCGTATTGTTCTGACAAAAGATGGTTGACCAAGTTGGCACATTCTACGGCAACTTTGGCGGCATCGGAGGCTTTTTCTTCGATGCGTGCGACGGCCTGTTCGTCGTTTTCGGTCGTCAGGATGGCGTTGGCGATCGGGATGTTGTAATCAAGGGCAACGCGGCTGACGCCTGCGCCGGATTCATTGGATACCAATTCAAAGTGGTAGGTTTCGCCGCGAATGACAACGCCGATGGCAATCAGGGCATCGAATTGTTCGGATGAAGCGAGGTTCATCAGCGCGATAGGCACTTCAAGCGCGCCGGGGACGGTGGCAAGCGTGATGTTGTCTTCGGCTACGCCCAATTCTTTTAAGGTGCGGCAGCAAACTTTGACCATTTCGCTGCCGATTTCGTTGGTGAAGCGGGCCTGAACGATGCCGATGCGCAAGTTGGTACCGTCGAGGCGGGGTTCGATAATGTTCATGATGATTCCTTCAATATTGGTGAAATAGGGATTCGGCTCGGTTTCAGACGGCCTGGTTATAGGGAAGGCCGTCTGAAACGAAATGGGGATGGATTATTCTTGCGGCTGCCAATCGGCAACGGCTTGGAACTCGCCGTCTTCGTTTAATTCCCACGCGCTGCCTTCTGCCTGAGTCAGCAGGGGCGCGATGTCGGGATTGTCTGCGGTAATGGCGGAGAGGCTGACAATGCTGAAGTTGTCGGGATTGTCGGTGTATTCGTCGGTTTCGTCGCCGCTGAAAATACGCCAGCCGCTGTCGTTTTCAAATACGGGGGCTTCGCGGTAGAGGAAGCCGACGGGTTTGCCTTGTTCGGCGACGGTGTTGGTAACAATGCAGCGGTCGAGCGCTGCGGCCAATGCTTGGGCAAATTTGTTCATGGAGTTGGCAAAGAGATGATTTGGCATGATTTTACACGATTCGCCGCTTTTCCGCACGGATGTGTGCAGGGTCGGTTTGATGGTACAATGTCGGCAAGTGCCGTCAGGTTTGAACATGACGGCTTTTGATTGTTTATCGGCTTGAGGGACGCAAGAAACAATGAGCCAAAATAAAAAAGTTGCCGGTGTAGCCTTTTTATTTTGTTTCACTGCGGATGAGGCGTGCTTTCCGGCTGTTTTTTTGAAAGTATGGAATGAAACCTGATTTGCTCAAACAGCAGGCGCATCGAGCGATTCAAAAGCGTCTGGGCTATGAGTTCCGCAATATGGAGCTGCTTCAGCAGGCTTTGACTCACCGCAGCTACAATGCCAAACACAATGAGCGTTTTGAATTTGTCGGCGATTCGATTTTGAACTATTCAGTGGCGCGGATGTTGTTTGACGCGTTTCCGAAATTGTCGGAAGGCGAGTTGTCGCGGATGCGCGCGGCTTTGGTGAATGAAGGCGTATTGGCTGAAATCGCGTTGGAAATGAATGTCGGCGACGGTTTGTATTTGGGTGCCGGCGAGTTGAAGAGCGGCGGTTTCAGACGGCCTTCGATTTTGGCTGACGCAATGGAGGCGATGTTTGCGGCGGTCAGCTTTGACGCTGATTTTTCTGCGGCGGAAAAAGTGGTTCGCCATTTGTTTGCGGAACGCGTGAAACGTGCGGATTTGAATATCGGCAAGAAAGACAGTAAAACCGCTTTGCAGGAAGCCTTGCAGGCACGTCGCTTTGCCCTGCCGAAATACCGAATCGAAGAGCAGGCGGAGCAGACGGCTGATGCGATGTTTGTGATTTCCTGTGATTTGGGCGAACTCGGTTTCATCTGCAATGCACGCGGCAGCAGTCGGAAAGTGGCCGAGCAAAAAGCGGCATGTGAAGCTTTAGAGTGGTTGGAACAGAAGTTCCCTTTGAAAAAAGCTAAAAAATGATACTTCAGACGGCCTTTGAAAAAATGCAAAGGCCGTCTGAAACAATCAAGAAAGTCATATATAAATGGATATCGAAACCTTTTTGCAAAACGAGTCGCAACACCCGACGGATTATCGTTGCGGCTTTGTGGCCATCGTGGGTCGTCCGAATGTCGGCAAATCCACGCTGATGAACCATTTAATTGGTCAGAAAATCAGTATTACCAGTAAAAAAGCACAAACCACGCGCAACCGTGTAACCGGTATTTACACCGACGACACGGCGCAATTTGTGTTTGTCGATACGCCTGGTTTTCAAACCAATCACCGCAATGCCTTGAATGACCGTCTTAATCAAAACGTAACCGAAGCGTTGAGCGGCGTGGACGTGGTGGTTTTTGTGGTGGAAGCCATGCGCTTTACCGATGCGGACCGCGTGGTGCTGAAGCAGTTGCCTAAGCATACGCCTGTGGTATTGGTGGTCAATAAAATCGATAAAGATAAAGCCAAAGACAAATTTGCGCTTGAGGCTTTTATCAATGAAGTGCGCCAAGAGTTTGAATTTGCCGCCAGCGAGGCAGTCAGCGCGAAACATGGTCTGCGTATTGCCAATTTGCTGGAATTGCTCAAGCCGTATCTGCCGGAAAGTATCCCGATGTATCCGGAAGATATGGTGACGGATAAATCCAGCCGATTTCTGGCGATGGAGATTGTGCGCGAAAAACTGTTCCGTTATTTGGGCGAAGAGTTGCCGTATGCGATGAATGTTGAAGTGGAGCAGTTTGAGGAAGAGGAAAGCGGACTGTTCCGCATTTATATCGCGGTGTTGGTCGATAAAGACAGCCAAAAGGCGATTTTGATTGGCAAGGGTGGGGAGAAATTGAAGAAAATTTCTACTGAAGCCCGCCTTGATATGGAAAAATTATTTGATACCAAAGTCTTTTTGAAGATTTGGGTGAAAGTGAAATCCGGTTGGGCAGACGATATTCGTTTCCTGCGCGAATTGGGATTGTGATTTAATGTGTTTGAACAAAGGCCGTCTGAAAAATTTTCAGACGGCCTTTTTTTATCAAGCCAACAACTCAGTCAGACGTTTGACGATTTCATCCGCTGCTTGGCGTTTGGATGTTTCCGGAAATGAGGTTTCGGCAAGGTCATCAATAATGGTGATTTGATTGGTTGGTTTGCCCATGGAAACGGAAACTTGGTTGGCTACCAGCATCGGTACGTTTTTGCGCAAACGTTTTGCCCGAGCAAATTCCAAAACCTGATGGCTTTCGGCAGCAAAGCCGACGCAGAATGGTCGAGAAGGTAGGGCGGCAACGGATGCGAGAATATCCGGATTTTCCGTCAGTTCGATAATTGGAGGCTGATTGCCGTTTTTCTTCAGTTTCTCGTTGCTGCTGTTTTTGACTTTATAGTCTGCAACGGCTGCAACGGAAATAAAGACATCTTGCTCATGGATATGGCGGTGAACTGCCTGATACATGGCTTCTGCGCTGACAGCTTGTTCGGAATGAGCCAAGCCTGCTGGCAAGGCCATCTGAATTTGACCGTAAATCAGCGTGACTTTCGCTCCGGCAGCACGGCACGCACGTGCTAAAGCCATGCCCATTTGTCCGCTGGAAATATTGGTAATGCCGCGGACAGGATCGATGGCTTCAAACGTTGCGCCGGCTGTAATCAGAACTTTTTTGCCGCTCAATAGCTTGGGTGTCCATAAATCCTCTAACAAATCTGCCAGATCGACCGCTTCGACCATTCTGCCGGTACCTGTTTCGCCGCAAGCCTGTTCGCCGCTGTTTGGGTAAAACACGGTAATGCCGTCTGAAACCAGCTGCTCAATATTGCGCAGGTTGGCAGGGTTGTTCCACATTTCGACATTCATTGCAGGCGCAACGGCCAAAGGACATTTTCTGGCTGCGGCCAAAGTAGTCAACAGGTTGTCAGCCAATCCGTTGGCAATTTTGGCGATCGTATTGGCAGTGGCTGGTGCAATAAGAAATGCGTCAGCTTCACGCGTCAGATTGATGTGCGCCATGCCATTATTGGAAGTGCCTGAATAGGTATCCGATAAAACAGGGTTGCCGGTTAAAGCTTGGAAAGTCAGTGGGGAGACAAATTCCGTCGCAGAATCTGTCATTACCACTGATACAGAATGTCCTTGCTTTTTCAGCAGTCTGACCAGTTCGCAAGATTTATACGCCGCAATACCGCCGGTAATGCCGAGGAGAATGTGTTTGCTCATAAATAATGGGTTCATTAAATGAGGTATATAGGAATCAAATCAAATTAGATTTGTTCGATGTTGATCCTGGCCAGTTTTGCTTTAATCGCATTGCCATATCTCTTCGGTAAGAATGCTGAAACCACCCCGTTTTTCACTTCAGTCACATAACTGCAGACTTTAAATTCAGGAACAACATTGAGCGAGTAGTCCGGATTGACCAAAGGCGAAGCACTGGAGTACAGCGTCCATCTTGCCAGACTGCCGTCTTCATAATCAGTCGTTGCATTAAAGCTGGTGACCCCTTCGCTGAAAGCGATTTGATAATTAGAGTAGAACTCGCCGGGAATTTCGTGTGCATTACAGAAATCAAATAATCTGTCATGTGCAAACAGATTCTGACGGATATAGGCCCACAATTCTTTTTCTAGAAAATCTTGGTCGGCAAAATGCCTGGAAGGATAGCCCTCGTCGACAAAGTTTTGAATCCTTTCCTGCATATCTGGGACTGCGCCCGCTTTAGCGCCCCACATACCCGCAAGAATTAGGGCAGTATGCGAGCCCGAGTCACGAATAGTGTGGAATAGTGTACCACTTTTTATCCATTCGGATACGGCCGCTGCATCACGATAACAAATAATAGAATCTGCATCACGGAAAATAACGTATTCAACCTCGGGATCATTGATGGCAAGAAAGCGCCACATCGTACCCGGCCAGTTGTCCAATGGAGCGCCAACCTTAATCACTTCTGCACCGTTATTTCTAAATCGTTGAATAGCTTCAGCCGATACAGAATCGTCAATATAAAAACGACATGTCCAACCGGGGAAAAGTACAGGAGCAAGCTGGGTGTTTAAGACGGCAGGCTCAATATATTTGGAATTATTGCCAAATAAAGAAAAGGAGATAATCCGTTTGCCGTTTTTTGGAGCTGATGTCGGAATTATTTCATGTTCTAGGTCTGGGATGGCTTTGTCTTTTAGAACCAAAGCCTGATGACCGTAAAACCCGGTTTTTTCCCAATTATCTAGGGCGCCGTAAGCATGGGCAAGTAAATCCAAAGCAGGAATATAGGTGCTATCCAGCTCTAACGTTTTCATTTCAGCCTCAATGGCTTTTTCCCATTTCAACTGCTTCAGATAGGCATAAGCAACTTTGTGATGAAATTCGACAGATTGTGGATTGAGAAGGCAAAGAATCTCGGCACGTTTTAGCGCTTCCTCGTAATTTTCCTCTTCGATAAAAGAGTGATATGCTTGTTCAAATTTTTGTTGAATCTTTTCGTTATTCATAATAGGGACTATTCTAAATTTATGATTGTTTTATTGGAGAAAGTAGAGATTGTAAGAGTAGATGGGACTAAAGCGCCAGTAGTATAGAGATATAGAGTGTTTGAATGTGGCAATTAAGAGTAAAACTGCAGGACTATTTATCTTTGGATATCTGTTTTATCTATCGAACGATAAAATCCAATAAATTTTAAATTATTTAAATACAGATAGTTGTGAAAAAATTTTAATTTTTTTGAAGTTGGGTGTTGACTGGTTTTGTAGGTAGGCGTATAGTTCGGTTCTTCGCTGCTGACGCGGTGAAGAAAACGAAGCAGACAGTATAACACAGTTAGTTAGAATTTTCGATAATTTTAGTTGACATTTGCTAAATGTACTGTATAATTCGATTCG
>NZ_JBQCWY010000042.1:0-14962 GCF_051956955.1 Neisseria sp. P0021.S005
AACTTTGCCAATAAAGCCAATATGCGTTAACCTTACGGCTTTCGCACCCATAGCTCAGTTGGAAGAGTGTCAGTTTCCGAAGCTGGAGGTCACAGGTTCGATCCCTGTTGGGTGCGCCAATTATAAATAGGCCGTCTGAAAGATGAAAATTTTTCAGACGGCCTTTTGATTTACTTCAAATAAAACTACATTCAATTTCAGATTGAACGGCTATTACAACACTTTGGCAAATGCTTCGGCCACATAATCGATATTCGATGCATTCAATCCTGCCACACACATCCTACCCGAATCCAGCAGGTAAACGGCAAACTCGTCACGCAGGCGGTGTACCTGCTCTACGGTTAGGCCTGTATAGCTGAACATACCGCGCTGTTTGATGAAATAGCTGAAATCACGATTGGGGATTTTGGCCGTCAAAACATCATAAAGTTTCTGACGCATGGCACGGATGCGGTCGCGCATGGCGTAAACCTCGTTTTCCCACAAAGCGCGTAGCTCATCGCTGTT
Organism: Neisseria sp. P0021.S005; assembly: GCF_051956955.1. NCBI lineage: Bacteria > Pseudomonadati > Pseudomonadota > Betaproteobacteria > Neisseriales > Neisseriaceae > Neisseria > Neisseria sp. P0021.S005. The sequence continues at coordinate 511 of NZ_JBQCWY010000042.1, forward strand.
CATCACATCAGAAGCGATGTATGCGCCATGCGCGGCAGGACTGGAATAAATGCGGCGGACGGTAAATTTCAACTGTCCGAACACCAGCTCTGCTTCTTCCTTATTGGGACACACTACGCTCAAACCACCGACGCGCTCGCCGTACAGCGACAGGTTTTTCGAGAAAGAGTTGCTGACAAACAAAGGCAGACCCATTTCGACGGCTTTGCGAATTGCATACGCATCGCTGTCTAAATCTTCGCCGAAACCTTGATAGGCAATATCCATAAACGGAATCAGCTTGTGCGTTTTGATAATATCCAACACTTCATCCCATTGCGCTTTCGACATATCTACGCCGGTCGGGTTTTGACAGCATGGATGCAAAATCAAGACGCTGTTTTCCGGCAATGTTTTGAAAAACGCAGTCATTTCTTCAAATTTCACGCCGACGGTTTCAGGGTTGTAATAAGGATACGTCCCCACTTCAAAACCTGCGCCTTCAAAAATGCCTTTATGGTTGTCCCAAGTCGGATCGCTGACATAGGCTTTTGCATCAGGGAACCAACGGCGCAAAAAGTCGGCACCGACTTTCAACGCCCCCGAGCCGCCTAAAGTCTGTACGGTCGCAACGCTACCTTCTGCCAATGCCGGATTATCCTTGCCAAACAACAAACGCTGAACGGCACTCCGATAAGTATCCAAACCTTCCATCGGCAGATAAGGAGAGGGGCGCGGTACGGCCGCACGCTCTGCTTCTGCCCGGCGGACAGATTCCAAAACCGGCATTTTGCCTTCGTCATCAAAATAAATGCCTATGCTCAAATTGACTTTTTCAGGACGCTCGTCGCGTTTGAAGGTTTCAACCAAACTCAAAATCGGGTCGCCCGGATAATACTCGACATGACGGTACATGGTGCTTCCTTTGTTTTCAGACAGAATTAATGAAGATTGTGGCACTAAAAGGCCTTATTTGCAAAATCAGGCCGTCTGAAAAATTCAGACGGCCTGATTATTTTTAAACGCTACCAATCTACTCGTTTCAAATCGTTTTGTGCCAATACATCCGCATGCTCGCTGCGGCTTTGATATTCCCTGTCCTGCAAAATGCGGCGGGCGACATAATTCAAATGCAGTTTGGCCGCTTCCGCCGCCTCAGCCGGTTTGGCCTGGGCAATGGCTTCAAAAATAGCGCGGTGCTGGGCAATTAGCGTCGGGCGCGGGTCTTCGGTTTGATGGATATAGATAATGCCGCTGCGTGTTTGCTGATAAAGCATTTTGAGCAGGCTGCTGGAAAGGTGGCTGAACAGGATATTGTGTGCGGCATCAGCAATAGTTTGATGGAAACTGACGTCTGCCTCGGCTTGATGTTCCAAATTTCCGCTTTCACAGGCCGTTTCAAACTTCTGCTGCCAGAAGTCAATACGTTTCAAATCGGCGTCAGTCCGTCTTTCGGCGGCCAGCGCCGCCATACAGCCTTCAACGTGACAACTGAAATCGAATACGTCTGTTTCCCAATTGGTATGTTTGCCGAGCAACTCCTGCCAGCTTTGCAAAAAATCCTGCTGCGGCTTGACGGAAACATAATAGCCATCGCCCTGCCGCGCTTCCAAAACCTGCTTGGCAATCAAGATATTCAATGCCACCCTGACTGACGGACGCGATACGCCGAATTCTTCCGCAAGCGTACGTTCGGGAGGCAATTTACTGCCTTCTTCATAAATGCCGGTCGCGATACGTTCTTCCAAAACGGCTAAAACCTGATCGCTGATTTTTTGCGGACGAACCAATTTCGTCATGTTGTATTCCTGATGATTGAAGGACAGTTGTATTCAAACGGCCATAAATTGGATTGACCAATTGGCCGCTCATTCTAATCAATCCCCTATTTTTTCGTCAAGGAATGCCATTCTTCCCATCGCAAGCAGTTTAATTCAAACACATTCATTTTTATCAAGTAACCTCACCAATGCCTTCAAATCAATATTTTGGTATGACCAATCTTAATAAACAACCTATGCGCCCAAAATCTGAAAATATTGATTTAGATTAAAATCCCGCTGCTTCTATTTAACTAGACTTTATGTATAATACTTAGGTATTAGTTAACATAATTCCTAATAATAGAGAGAAACAATATGAAATACCCACCATTACTTATCTTACCCATTACCTTAGCCGTATCCCAAACATGGGCAGATACCGATCCTACACCTGAAGAAACGGTTACCCTTTCCCCTGTCACCGTCACCGGCACACAACAACAAAAAGCCAACCGCGTTACTTTCAACCCCAAAGCTGCTTTGCAACCCCTCCCTGCCGGAGACGGGGCAGACCTTTTACAATCCGTGCCCAACATGAGCATCATCCGTAAAGGAGGTAGCTCGGGCGATCCGCTGTTCCGTGGTTTGGGCGGCTCGCGCCTCTCCGTCAATGCCGACGATCAGTTTATTTATGGCGGTTGCGGTATGCGCATGGACCCGCCGACTGCCTATATCCACCCCAATTCATTTGATAAAGTCGTGGTTACTAAAGGCCCGCAAACCGTTACCCAAGGCATGGGTTTGGTCAGCGGCTCAGTGCAATTTATCCGTACAGATCCTGATTTCACTGAGAAACCTTACAATATTAACGCCACCCTGACAGCAGGCAGCAACGACCGCCTTGACGGCTCGCTGGAAGCCGAGTTCGGCGGCAAATACGGCTATGTCCGTACCAATATCTCCCATAACGAAGCCGACGATTACAAAGACGGCGACGGCAACCGCATTCACTCCCACTTCAAACGCGACAGCCAAATGTTGCAACTGGGTGTTACTCCGACAGAAAACACCACCATTGCCGGCACATACGAGCGCAGCAGAGCCAAGGTTGCCTACGCCGACCGCATGATGGACGGCAGCAAATTCGACCGTGATGCGTGGAATATCCGTTTTACCCAACGCAACCTCACACCATGGTTCAGCGAGTTGGAACTGCGCTACGGTAAAAGCGAAATCGACCACGTGATGGACACATACAGCCTGCGTACCATCTACAATCCTGCCGGCAAGCAGATTAAAAATGCCAACAACCCTAAACGCAATACCGATACAGGCCGTCTGAAAGCCACTTTCGATTGGGACAAGCTCAACCTGCAAACCGGTTTGGATTATTTGGACGACGTCCACGTCGCGCGTCATGAGCGTGGCGGCGACGGCTACAGCCACAAGCCTTACATGCCCAACCAAAGTTTCAAACAATGGGGTATTTTCACCGAAGCCTCTTGGCAACAAACCGACAATCAACGCTGGGTAGCAGGTTTTCGCCATGACCAAGTCAAAGCGCATTACGATACCGCGCGTGTTACCGACCCCGTTTTGAAACATCAGAAATTCAATTTGAACTCAGGCTTCCTGCGTTGGGAAAGAAATACGGACAACGGTCTGAAATACTATGCCGGATTCGGCATTGCCGAACGCGCGCCTGACTACTGGGAACGCCTGCACTCTGAAAACAAAGCCATCCGCGCAGAGCAAAACCGCCAAATCGATGCAGGCGTAATCTGGAAACGTCCTAATCTCCACGCATCCGTATCCGTATTCGGCAGCGACATCAAAGACTTCATCATGATGGAGAGCAAAGACAAGATTTTCAACGTGCGCAACATCAACGCTTCACGCTTTGGCGGCGAAGCCGAAGTCAAATGGACATTTGCGCCTAACTGGGAAGTCGGCACCAGCCTCGCCTACACCCACGGCAAAAACCGTACCGACGGCAAACCTTTGGCACAAACGCCACCGCTCGAGTGGAACAACACCCTCGCCTTTGACAACGGCAAATTCAGTGCGGGCGCATTATGGCGCGTCGTGGCCAAACAAAACCGTTACAGCAAAGGCCAAGGCAATATCGTCGGCCAAGACATCGGCGCTTCTTCGGGCTTTGGCGTACTCTCGCTCAACGCTGGTTGGAAATTCAGCAAATACGCCACATTACAAGGTGGCGTGGACAACGTGTTCAACAAAAACTATGCTGAATTCGTCAGCCGCGGCGGCGACCCGTCTGCCGGTACACAAACCATGCGCGTGAACGAACCCGGCCGTACTGCATGGCTGAGACTGCAAGCGAAGTTCTAATCAGCCTCATGCGTATATAAAAAGGCCGTCTGAAAAATTTTCAGACGGCCTTAATATTTTTAATGATGTTTTTAAACAAACAGTCCGGCGAAACAATGCAACGCCGGACTGTTTGCTCTCTATCGGATTAAATCAAACCCAAAGAGTTGATGAACACGACAATAATCGCAATCGGCGCAAGATAGCGAAGCGCACCCAACCACAGGTAAAGCAGCTGTTTCGGAATGGTGCTGCCCATGCCCGCATCACGCAGGACAGACTGTTTGTCCTGAACCCATGATGTAAACACGGCAACGCTCAATGCGCCAATCGGCATGATGACGGCAGAAATAATGAAGTCCCACAAATCAAAAATAGTTTTTCCGAAAATCTTAAAATCGCCCCAAACGCCAAATGACAGCGCCGAAGGAATACCAACTATGAAAATCGCAATACCGGTTACCCAAGCGTGGCTGCTGCGCTTTTTCTCGTCTTGGCGGATGGTTGCCGCGATAACGGTTTCCAGCATGGAAAACGCGGAAGTCAGCGTCGCAAAGACAACCAACAGCATAAACACGGCAAACAAATACGTACCCATCGGCATTTTCATGAAGACCGCAGGCAACACGACAAAAATCAAACCAGGGCCTTGGCCGGGTTCAAAACCGAAGGCAAATACCGCAGGGAAAATCACCAAACCGGCCAGCAGCGACACAAACAGGTTCATCCACATAATCATATGGCCGGAGCGGAACATATCCTGATCCTTACCCAAATACGAGGCATAGGTAATCATCGCGGACACGCCAATACTCAACGCAAAAAATGCCTGACCCAAAGCAGTCAGCATCGTACCCGGTTTCAAATACGACCAATCCGGTTTCAACAAGAATGCCACGCCCTCCATTGCGCCGGGCAAGGTCAGCGAACGGATAGCCAGCGCGATAAAAAGGATAAACAAACCCGGCATCAACACGCGGTTTGCCTTTTCAATGCCGTCTGAAATGCCGCCTTTAACCACCCAAATGGTAATCAGCATGAACAAGCCTTGGTAAAACAGCGAACCAAACGGTGAAGAAATCGTGTTGCCGAACAAGGCTTCAAAGTCTGCGCCGGCATGAATTTCACCGGTAAAGCTGTGCACGACGTAGTTCAATACCCAGCCGCCGACCACGCTATAAAACGACAGCAAAATAAAACACGCGGCCACACCCATGCGGCCGACCCACGGCCACTGCGAACCCGGGCGCAATACTTTAAAGGAATCAATGGCGTTTTTACCGCCTGTACGGCCGATGTAAAACTCAGCCAGTTGAACCGGTAAAGCCACCAAAATGGTGAAAATCAAAAACAAAAGAAAGAATACGGCGCCGCCGTTGGTACCGGCTGTATAAGGGAATTTCCAAATTGCACCCAAACCGATGGCCGAGCCTGCCGCAGCAAGCACAAAGCCGATTTTGGATGACCAAGACGAATGATTGCTCATGATGTAAGTTTAAGAAACGTGAAGATGCCGAATTGTAACAGGGTGAAGTCAAGCCGTGAGTGGCTGACGGACAGCCGATAAGCAATTCGCACGGATGGTGCGTACTTATCAAGCAAATTGGCATGAATTTTTGATAATTAAGCTTTTAATAGCACAAAACTAATTTTTATATTTTAAATTTGACGATTTGTTTTAAAAATAAGCATATAAAAGGCCGTCTGAAACCTTGTTTCCAAGTTTCAGACGGCCTTTATCTTGAAACCGTTTTATTTTTTCATGGCATCAGTCAAAACTTTGACATTGTAGCGGTACATGCCGATGTAACTGTTGGCCGGTGCGCCACCCAGTGCATCGGAATACAAACGTCCGCTGACATTGACGCCGGTTTCTTTGGCGATACGGTCAATCATGCGCGTGTCTTTGATGTTTTCGGTAAAGACGGCTTTAATGCCCTCGCGTTTGATTTGACGGATGATGGAAGCCACTTGTTTGGCAGACGGCTCGGCTTCGCTGCTCACGCCTTGAGGGGCGATGAATTCAATATTGTAGCGTTTGCCCATGTACGTGAACGCATCGTGTCCGGTCAAGACTTTACGCTTGGCGGCAGGTACGGCATTAAAGGCAGCCTGCGCATCGCTGTGCAATTTTTTCAGCTGCATTTGATAGTTGCCCAAACGTTGCTGATAGTAGGTTTTGCCTTCAGGGTCGGCTTGAATCAGCGCATTGGCAACGTTTTGCGCATAAGTACCCATCAAGACGGGGTCGGTCCAAACGTGCGGGTCAAATTCGCCGTGATCGTGATGATGGCCTTCATGATCGTGGTCATGATGATGGCCGCCCTCTTCTGCTTTCAAAGCCTGAATGCCTTTGGTCGCTTCGGCGAAAGGCACTTTGCTTTGTTTAACTGCGCGTTGTACATCGGCGGCTTCCAAGCCCAAGCCGTTGAGCAATACCAATTTTGCGCTGCGGATTTTTTTGATGTCGCCGCTGGTCATGTGGTAGGCATGGCTGTCTTGGTTGGCACCCACCAAGCTTTGAACGGCCACGCGGTCGCCGCCAATCTGTTTGGCCACGTCGCCCAAAATGCTGAAGCTGGTGACAACAGGCAACGGAGCGGCATAAGCGGCACCGGTCAATAATGCGGCAACGATGCCGAGTTTCCAATGTTTCATATTCTCTCCAGTGATATAACGTAACATTAACATCATCATAAGACAGACTGTCTGATTATTCAAGCGGCCGTCTGAAAAATCATGCCGTGCGGTGTTTCTTGCGGCGCAGCCATTTTGCCAAAATGCCGCCTTCCCAACCGAACACGACGGAAATCAGGTAAAGCGTGCCGCAGCATAAAATAATCGCCGGGCCGGACGGGATTTCGATATGGTAGGAAAACAACAATCCTGCCAAGCCGCAAAGCAAAGCCAATGCGACCGACAAAATCATCAGCCAACCCATGCTTTTCGCCCACAGTCTGGCAGTAATCGCCGGCAACATCATCAAACCGACCGACATCAGCGTACCCAATGCCTGAAAACCGGCAACCAGATTCATCACGACCAGTACCAAAAACAACACATGCCAAAAGCCGCCCTTACCGCCGACAGCCTTGAGGAACAAAGGGTCTATGCTTTCCAACACCAGCGGGCGGAACATGACCGCCATCAGCAAAATAGTGACACTTGCAGAAACGGCAATCAGCTGCAAAGCCGGAATATCCACCGCCAAGACCGAGCCAAACAGCAAATGCAGCAAATCGACGCTGCTGCCGTTTTTGCTGACCAAAACCACACCGATGGCGAGGCTGCTCAAATAAAATGCGGCAAAGTTCGCATCTTCTTTCAATGAAGTAAACCGGCTGACTAAACCGGCCAACAAAGCCATCAGCAAACCGGCTGCAAAACCGCCAACACTCATCGCAGGCAAACTCAAACCGGCAAACATATAGCCAATGGCCGCACCGGGCAAAACCGCATGGCTCAAGGCATCGCCCACCAAACTCATGCGGCGCATCACCAAAAATACACCGACAGGCGCCGCGCTCAATGCCAGGCAGAAAATCGACGCCAGGGCATAGCGCATAAAGTCGAATTCGACGAACGGCGCGACGACCAAATCATATAAATCCATGTTTTATCGCTTTTTTATTAATCTCTGAAAGCCTGAGGCCGTCTGAAAAACACTTACTTTCAGACGGCCTTGTCCATTAAACCGCGCACCAATCGGCCGCTTCCTGCTTCTGCATCATTCGGTTGGCCTGTGCCAAAAATTCATCGGTCAACACATTTTCCGTCGCACCGGCTGTCACTTTTTCACGCGCCAAAAGCAGCGTGTTGGCAAAATATGCCCGCACCTGCTCGTAATCATGCAACACGGCAATCACTGCCTGACCGTCCTGATGGCACTGGCGCAAAACTTCCAACAGCGCATAAGTCGTCCGCGCATCCACCGCGTTAAACGGCTCATCCAGCAGCAAAAATTTGGCATCCTGCACTAGCATCCGCGCAAACAATACGCGTTGGAATTGGCCATTGGACAAGTGCGCGATTTGGCGCGTGGCAAAATCCTGCATTTCCACGCGTTCCAAAGCCACCATCACGCGCTTTTTCTGCGCCGCGTTCACACGCCCGAAAAAGCCGATTTCATACCACAGCCCCATCGCTGCCAGTTCAAACACCGTCATCGGCTGGCTGCGGTCAATGTCCGACTGCTGCGGCAGATAGGCAATATCCTTGCGTGCCATATTTTCATAGCGCACGCTGCCCGTATCCGTCTTCTGCAAGCCCATAATGGCTTTGAGCAGGGTCGATTTACCCGCGCCGTTCGGCCCGAAAATCGTCCACATTTTGCCATCTTCAAACACCATATCGACATGGTGCACCACCGGCCTGCGCTGATAGCTGACCGTCAGATTTTCCACCACGATACTCATGGCGATACCGCCCAAAAATATACAGCCCACAACGCCGCCAATGCGACAAGCGCAATCAGCAGCCTTTGCAGCAATCCGGTCAACAATACAGAATTCATAAGCCTAAAACCGCCCTTGTCCAAATACGGACAACAGGCCGTCTGAAAGAAAATTAAAACATTAAAATGATACTGTATAACGTTAACCCTGTAAATTTCTTTCGTTTTCAGACGGCATCGGGCAAAAGGCCGAATATCGGTTACAATCCGTTTTTTATTTGATGATTGTCCTATGTCTATTCCACTCTTAAACGAAAAACTCAATACCGAAACCGCCCGCATTTCATGGGAAGAGCTGCAACCCCACTTCGCACGCGGTGCCGCCGTCTATGTTGCGCCCGATTTGGATTTGATTGCCGTCGCCCGTCATGTTGCCGAAGATGAAGCCGCGCCATTGAAACAATGGATGGAACAAGGCAAATTCGGTGCCATCAGCGATGATATGGCACGCACATTTTTAGCGGATAAGCAGGAAATGTGGGCGGTTGTCGTAGCGCCGTGGGTATTGGTACAGCCTTGCAAAGACTGATAAGGTCGTCTGAAAAATAAAACCGGAACATTTCCCATGTTCCGGTTTTATTTTTCAGACGACCTATTGCAAAGTAAAGCCTGCTTTGAATTCAAGCTTCGGCACCCCGATAACGAAACGTTTGCCGATGCTGTCTTCAAACTCATACGCGCCTTCGATACTGCCCCAAGGCGTGCTGATTTGCGAACCGCTGTTGTACTCATAGGCTTCGCCCGGGTACAAAACAGGTTGCTCTTCAATCAGGCCAACATGACCGACCTGCTCTGTCTCACCGTGTCCGTCGGTGATTTCCCAAAAACGCTGACGCAAAGTAATGATTTTATCACTGCGGTTGCAGATGGTGATCAGATAATTGAAGGCGTAACGGTCGCGATAGACGTCGCTCTGACCGGCCATATAACGCGGCTCCACGTTAATCTCGATTTCATTCATAATTGTTTACCCCGTATGGTATTTATTTTATTTCAATATCCGGATAATTCCGGCGTGCCCGCCCTATTTTTGCAAAGGGTCGAAACACTTAAAACGCATCACGCGATCCAATAAAACAGGCCCAAGACCATCAAGGTCATCACAGCCGCAATCAAATCATCAAGCATAATGCCTAAACCTCCATGAATCCATTGGTCAAACCATTTTATCGGCCATGGTTTCAACGCATCAAACAAGCGGAAAATAACAAAAGCCGCCAGCCACCAGCTCCATTTAAACGGAATCAGCGACAGCACCAACAGCATCGCGACAATTTCATCCCAGACGATACCGCCGTAATCCTGAATACCCAGCTCCCTCTCGGTATAACCGCAAATGCGGATACCCCAGAAGAACAAGGCGATACACAATAAAAGCAATATCCAGCCGTCTATGCCCAACAGGCACAATACAAAAGCCAGAGGTAATGCTGCCAGCGTTCCGGCCGTACCCGGAGCAACCGGCGACAAGCCGCTGCCAAAACCGAATCCTAAAAAACACAATGGTTTGTGCAACAGCCAAGAAAAAGTAGGTTTACGTTCAGCCAAAATGATCAAATCCTAAAGAAGTCAGTTCCAATACGCCGCCTTCGGCATCCAAAATATTCAGACGGCCTGAGTCAGTCATTTTACCAATTCGGGCGACCGGTACGCCACTTTGTTCCGCTACCTGATAAACGCGTTCCCTATCTTCTGGAGCAGCAGTAAAAATCAGTTCGTAATCATCGCCGCCGGCTAATACCGCCGACAACCATTGTTCGCGCGACAAAACGTTTTTCAATTCAGGCAACGACGGCACACAATCGGCAAATATTTCCGCCCCGACAGCAGAGGCTTTTAAAATATGCCCCACATCTTGAGCCAGGCCGTCTGAAACATCTTGCGCGGCATGGGCAAACGGCAACAATGCCTGCCCCAATGAAACGCGCGGTTCCGGACGGAGCAATTTATCATCGCAAACTGCCATGATTTCAGACGGTAATTGATAATGCCCCAGATGTTTGTTCAAAGCAGCGGCAGCCAAACCCAACCGACCCGATACCCAAATATCGTCGCCGACTTCGGCCGCATCACGCCGCAGGGCATTCCCTGTCGGAACTTCACCTACTATTGTTACATTAAAGACCAAATCGCCTTTGGTGGTATCGCCACCAATCAACACCGTATCAAAACGCGCGGCCAAAGCAAAAAAGCTATCGCAAAAACGTTTGAGCCAGTCTTGATTCAATTCAGGCAGCGCAGCACTGAGCAACACCCAACGTGGTTTGGCACCCATAGCGGCCATATCGGATAAGTTTACTGCAAGCATTTTCCATGCCAAATCTTCAGGTGAAACATCTTCAAAAAAATGTCTGCCCTTAACCAACATATCAGCGCTAAAACATAAATCAAATCCGTTACTTGGGCGAATAATAGCGGCATCGTCCCCTATGCCCAAAATCAAACCTTCCGATTTTTGTCGCTGCAAATATTGTCTGATAAAGTCAAATTCCGTCATATTTATCCAATACAACTATAACTTAGATTACTATATCTAATTTTGTGCCAGCCTGATGTTTGCCTGCTAAAACGTCAAACATTACACTTCAACATTATTTAGATATAAAACTCAATAAGTTAAAGGCCGTCTGAAAATATAGATTTCAGACGGCCTCATGTTCTCAAACCACTCTGAGCAGGTAGATTTACAGATAGACGATTTCGCCTGTCCGCCCCCTGCTCTCTTGACTTGCCCACCAAATAAATTGCGGCAGGACATCTTCGTAGTTTTTACGTTCGCTTTTCGATTCGCCCGGATGCGATTTAATACGTTGCGGCGAATTGATGGCGCCCGGCACCAAAACATTGGCACGCAGGTTGTCAAAACGTTCCCACTCGTCCGCGGCCACTTTACACAAATAATTGAGCGCAGCTTTGGAGGCACCGAAACCGCCCCAATAGGCTTGCGGTTTTTCGCCGTGGCTTTCGCCGACAAAAATCACAGAAGCATCTTCGGATTGCTTCAACAATGGGAACAGCGCACGGGTCAAACCCATAGGCGCAACGGTGTTGATACGGTATTGGTTGACCCATTCCGATACGGTTTGAAAATCCAATGGCGACAAGGCATAGAAATAGCTGGCACAATGTACCACGCCATCCAATTTTCCGCCGGTCGCTTCATCAATAGTCTCCGCAAATTGCTTAAACTCTTTCTCCTCCGCGCTCATCAAATCAAAGCAGATGGCAAACGGCTCAGGGCTGCCCGCAGCCACAATGGCATCATATACTTTTTCCAAACGCTTTTGATGACGCGCCACCAAAATGACAGTCGCTCCGGCAGCCGCATAGGCTTTGGCAACCTGCTCGCCCAAGCCTTGGGATGCGCCGGTAATCAAGATGGTTTTGTTCGCTAATGTCGTCATGACTTTTCCTTGAACTTTATGGTTTTGGATATTGTATCGGCTTGGTAAGTTTTGTAAAGTCAAAAAGGCCGTCTGAACATTCAGACGGCCTCAGTTTATTCAACCCGCAAATCCAGCATAAGTTTTTCAGCCGCAGCAAAGCCCGACTGAACCGCAGCTTCCAATGTTGCCGGATAACGCGGATGGAGATAGTCGCCGGCTGGATAAATACGGCGATGATGCAACCATGAGAAATCAGGTTGTACAAAATCAACCGTTGCCGCCGTAGTCGCGCGTTTTTCAGTAATAATGCGTACGGCTTCAGGCGTACCCAAATCCGGACAAATCCGCTTAATGTCCGCATGAATTTTCTCGGCTAAATCTTTATCCTTCCGTGCCTCGGTGTAATCGGAAACGCTGATGACGACCGCGACTTCATTATCCGGCAAACCCAACGCCCCCCGATGTAACACCCATTGCGCCGCACCATCAAAAAATCCCGTTAAAGGCTCAGGTAGTTTGACTGCTTGTGCATAACGCAAATAAACCGTAGTAATCGCATGGTAATGCAACGATTGATAGGCCGTCTGAATATAGTCAGGCGTATCTTCAGGCAGAAGTGCGTCAACATGATATGGTGCAATAGCCAAAACAACCGCATCAAATACTTCGCCATTGATTTCAACTCGGCCATCGATATGATGGTTTAAATGGGAAATACGAGTTTCAAGATGTATTTCTGCACCATGCTTGTGCAGAAAATCCAAAGCCGGTTCGGCTACGATCCGCCCTAAATCCTGCTTAGGCAAAAGATAATCGCTGTTCGCCTTTTCAGACCACACGCCATCATTCAATACATTACATAAAATGCGCAACGATGCCTGTTCTAACGGCGTATTTAAAGCACCCCAAACCAAAGGTTGCCAAAATTGCCCAAGCAGGCTGCGCGGAACATTTCGTGTTCTCAACCACTTTGCAACCGTCAAATCGGTTTTATGATGATCAGCCCAACGTTGCAATGCCGACATATCCGACAGCAATTTGATTTTCAATGAAAAAGAAAGATTTTTAGCACGCAGGATACCGACAAGCAAATGCCAAGGCGCAGGCAGAGAGGCCGTCTGAAACTGCAATCCCTCATGAATGTACCATCGCAAAGGCTGGCGTAAAAAGGCTGATTCAGGTTGAACGCCGATATGTTGCATCAAAGTTTGAACACCATGATACGCACCCAACAAGATATGCTGCCCATTATCCAAAAAGCTGAATCCACCATCTTTCCCAGCTATGCTACGCGCCCTACCGCCAGCCTGTCTCCCAGCCTCAAACAAAGAAATATCGGCTCGATGAATCAGGGAAACCGCCGCAGACAAACCTGCCCAACCGGCACCAATTACAGCAATTTTTGGACGCTTAGTCTTCATGGTTTAAATCCAAACAGCCAAGTTTTCAAAGCAATACGTTTTTTACGGGGAGAAGGAATCGCAATTTTATAAGTCAACACATTTTGCGCACCATCACGGTCAATTTCATTCAACAACGCATAATAAATAGCCGCCATAATCAGGCCGACTTTTTGTGATTTCTTATCCTCAGCCGGCAAAAGCAACATCGCTTCACGATAAGTTTCACGCGCCCTATTCACTTGAAACTGCATCAATTGTGCAAAATTTTCTGTCGGTTTGCACTGCATAATTACGTTGGCAGGTACGTCAAACTTCTGCATTTCCTCTATCGGCAGATAAATTCTTCCTTGTCGCGCATCTTCGCCCACATCACGAATAATGTTCGTCAACTGCAAAGCCAAGCCCATTTTGTCCGCATATTCCAAAGTTTTCAGATTGGAAAAACCTAAAATCCGCGCAATAAGACGCCCCACAACTCCGGCAACACGGTGACAATACAGCTTTAATTCATCAAAACTACCATAACGAGCCTGCTCCAAATCCATCTGCATGCCATCAATCAAGGCCTCAAATTCATTCTTCGGCAAGTCAAAATTTTCCCGAATATCTTTTAAAGCCTGATGAACGGGATGCTCAGGCATCTCATTATTAAACACTTTCTCCAAATCACTGCGCCACCAGTTCAACGTTATCTGAGCTACATTTGGATCGGTACAGCTATCAACTACATCGTCTAGTTCGCGACAAAAAGCGTATAAAACAGTGATCGCATTCCGTTTTTCTACCGATAAAAAACGAAAGCCGGATAAAAAACTGGAATGGCTTTCGGCAACCTTTTGATGACAATAATCCAAAGCAAGCACTGTGTATCCTAAAAATATCGTTATAAATAATTAGCAGGGATTTTATCTGTATTTAAAAAAGTACGCCAATATCAAAAATTCATCTTACAACAAGGCCGTCTGAAAGCTAATCTTAAGTATCTTTCAGACGGCCTAATATCTTACGTCGCCAAGATCGAAACCAGCAGCATCACCACCAGCAGCTGTATCAAGGAGTAGCCCCTCTGCACAGTTGCCCTATCCCATTTTCTGTCAAATGCCTTTAAGTACATATCTTTCTTCCCTTTATCTTCTA